>JBBRDL010000073.1:0-20449 GCA_038203965.1 Chitinophagales bacterium
GGATGGGAGCCAAATGGGACTATCGCATAAGCGATCCCACGGACAGCCCCTCTCCTTATAAGTCAGAACGCTATGCCTTTCTCTGGAAGACCTCGTCAGTAGAACTATCCGGACGACCATTTCTGGATAGTGTCCTGGCACCCTATTGTGATAGAGAGCCTTTCATTGGCCGTTTCAAGGAACGCAAAAGCGGGAAACCATTTGTGTTGGTCAATTTCCATTCAAGGCGATTTGATGAACACCCTGAAGAAGAAGTAAAACACTTTGCCTCCTATCCTAATCGCTTTGAACCTCCTGTTATAATCGCCGGGGATTTCAATATGAATGAAGAAAACAAAGTATTTACTTCATTGTATGCCTTGGGATATCAGCCCGCTGTTAAAAACCAAAAGACAACACTTAAGCGTGAATGTGACAATGGAGAATACCGTGCAAATGCAATCGATAATATTTATATACCCAAAAGAGTTGTCCTTCATGAAGGACGAGTTGTTGATTTCCCAGGCACTTGTGCACAACTGGAAGCAGCAAGACAAATTTCTGACCACCTTCCAGTATTGGCTGTAATTTCATTTTAATACCTATTTTACCATTCAAATATGAGTATAGGAAAAGTTATTTTATGCATCATCTTTCCCCCTTTAGCTGTTTTAAATAAAGGATGTGGATCGATACTTTTAGTTACGATTTTAACCATTGCTGGTTGGATACCGGGCATTATTGCTGCTCTTATCATCAATCAGAAATGATATCAAAAATCAATTATAGATGAAAGACTTGTCAATACCAATTAAACTAGTTTTGGCAGTCCTCTTCCTCCTATGCCTCCTCCCCATGCCCTATGGCTACTACCAACTCGTACGACTCATTGCCTTAGTGGGTTTCTCGATCCTGGCGTATGATGCCAGCCGCAAAGAGAATAAGACAGAGATGATTATTTATATTGGCCTGGCCATCTTGTTCCAGCCGCTGATCAAGATTTCTCTTGGACGGTCACTTTGGAATATGGTGGATGTTGTTGTTGCCGTTGGTCTTATCCTTTCTATACTAAGGGATCGAAGTACAAAGCCATGAGTTTTACCTGATCGGTATTAATCTCAATCTGTCATTCAAAATATTTCAATATCCTCTCCCGATCCTCCACCTCTTTATCTCCTTTGAAATACAATTCAGCAAAGACTATCCTTGGCACAACACTTCAAAAAAGGGGATACACCAATAGCAAGTTGAAGCTACACATGAACTAAAAAGAACGAGCTGCCATGAATTTAATTTAGCTAAATCGTACACATTATATTTTCAACAGTCTCCCCGGGTCAATAATAGGTAGTATAAAATGTTGAAATGCCGTGCCTTGCATACGAGTCAGCAATATACCTCTTGAGGTAGAATAACTGATGGAGGAAAGCGCGGTAGCCAATCTGGCATCCACTTCAGTAAGGTTAGTATCAGATTTTTTGGTCAGCGCCTCGATGTTTTCAATCCGGTATATGTATATAAAGTGATAACTCCCCTGGGCTTCATGATCATTGACCCTTTCACTTTTGGTTTTTACGATGACACTAAAATCGACTTTAACAAGATTCTTGTCAAGATTAAAACTCATCTGCAGGGTGTTTTCTACATCAAAGTCTATAACATTTTCAATCATGAATTCCTCGGGAGTCTCTATCTGCCCGCTAAGGAGTTTGTGATCAATCATCTTGATTTTTTCCGGATCAAATATGGGTTTATCCGACATTAGCAAGTGTTTTTACTTTTGGTGCCATTGTCCAGACTGAAGGACTACGTCCATACGCTATCCTTTCCCTATTCACCGTGACTTTATATGTCACCTGACCTCCTGTCTGTTTGAAATCAGAAACTCGATGGACAGTAGGTACTTCTAAAAGCGTTTCTCCAAGTTCCGCCTCAAGCTTAGCAATAGATCGTAAGGTCAGATTATGTTCGCCATGAAGCCACTTATGAACCTCGGAAGGTTGCTTTCCAAGTTTGTCGGCAAGATCCTTTTGGGTCAGATTTTTACGCTTGAGGATTTCATTGATGCGCACAATAAGATCGGCGTATTTATCAACGAAAATTTTTATGTCTTCTGTTGTGTTGGCGAGCATCCGCTCCGCTACTTTGCTTTTCATCTCTTATAGAAATATTTCGTGGTTTCCTTTAAAATCGGTCAATCGATTATTGACCTTGTCAATTTGAATCATTCCTTCAGCCATTTCTTGCGCTATACGTTGAGCAAAATTTTGGGCTTCTAGGAATTTGAATCTTAAGTCATCACTGTCAAGCGCTGAAGCTGCCGATTTTATGCCTCCGTTAAATAACACTACGATCGATTCGCTGACCCGAAAGCAATACAGCCTTAACGGAAACTGGATACCTAATGCCACAACTTCAGGAATGAACTTGTTTGGTTTTGGAGGTAAAGCCTGTGCCTTATCCTCGGGCCGGTTAAAAAAATCATCAAGTGCACCATACTTGTCGCCTATGACTGCAACAATGAGTTGCAGCAATGCTAAAGCATCATCATGATATGGACTTGAGACTTCTTCAAATCGAGTAAAAAATGCATCGGTTTCATTTTCATCTGCATTTTCTTTTAAAACAGTGTAAAATGTACACCGCCTTCCTTCATCGTACCAGATTGATAACTCAAAACTATTCACTTTTAACTGAATTTAGATAATTTTGTTTCACTTTTAGGTTAATAATTATTGAATCGTAGAAAATAAAATATATACTCAGCTGGTTTTGTGTAGTTCATATTGGTTGCTAATCTTCCCAATATACCTATTAATTGCTTCAATATCAATACTTTAGTATCCACTTTGAACCTCTTTTGCCGATTGTACGTGCAAATTATCCATTTTTGAGAACTACCCAATGTTCTTCCTCGACAACATCAACTCCCGCTGGGGCGAAACCTAAAAACGCAGCCAGTATGCCTGTTTTGGCCCTCAATCCTCGAAGGGACATTAATTTATTTCATTAGTATTCAATGCATTCAACTTTTCTGCTGATTGCATCCATCCTAGACAATCTTTCAGCCTCTTAATTTCCTGTCTTGAGCTAAGTCGAAGGGTCAATTGTCAATTATCAATTCTTTTTCCTTCTTATCTTAACACCTCAATACGCGAGAACCCTTGTCACCAAACCAAAACCCCGAACAAATCGCCCGCGATCGCATCGATGCCGATCTGCGAGCGTGCGGGTGGGTGATCCAGGACAAATCCAAACTCAATCTAAATGAAAGACTCGATTCCCAGAGGTGTTACTTTAGGGTTATCAGACCGGCATCAACTACCTTGATAGACCCTCTCTCGACATCCCTTGGTTAAAAAAATCCCTCTCCGATTTGGACAATCTTCCCGATCCAGATGTGCTAGCAATAGAGATCATTGAAAATTTGATGGCGGGATTGGAGAGTTTAGGGCGGTGCTCAATTCATTGAATAAAAAAACTAAATAAAAAGTAATGATACCAGATTACCAAAGTTTGATGCTCCCTTTATTAAAACTCGTTTCTGATAAACAAGAACATAAAGTGAGGGATTTAATTGAATCTCTAGCTGATCAATTTAATCTTACTGATGATGATAGAAAAACATTGTTGGCAAGTGGATCTCAATATATTTTTAATAATCGGGTTGCATGGGCCAAGACCTATTTGAAAAAAGCTGGTTTACTTGACTTTCACAAACGAGCTACGGTTGTCATTACACCGGTTGGGATTGAAACACTTGCTAAAAATCCAGACCGAATTGATGCAAAATACCTGCGAAAGTTTCCCTCTTTCCTTGAGTTTCAAAATTTAAGCAGGGACGAACAAGAGAATTCCGAATCGTCTACAATTGTTAATGAACAAATTGAGAAGACACCAGAAGAAAACCTGGACCTAGCATATCAGCGTATACGAAAGGCTCTAGCGAACGAACTCTTAAATAAGGTAGTGGAAATGTCACCAGCATTCTTCGAACGATTGGTTGTAGAGCTTTTGGTGAAAATGGGATATGGAGGTTCAATAAGTGATGCCGGTCGGGCCATTGGCAAAAGTGGTGATGAGGGTATCGATGGAACAATAAAGGAGGATAAACTTGGTCTTGACATTATTTATATTCAAGCTAAGCGATGGAAACCAGGTAACGTGGTAGGTAGACCTGAACTACACAAATTTGTAGGAGCACTTGCGGGTCAGGGTGCTAAAAAGGGCATTTTTATAACAACATCCAGCTTTACCCGTGAAGCCAACGAATATACGCCTAAGAATGAAACCAAAATAGTACTGATAGACGGAGATCGGTTAACTCAACTTATGATAGATTATAACATTGGTTGTACGACACAGCAGGTGTATGAGGTAAAGAGGATGGATAGTGACTTTTTTGGCGAAGAATAAAACGTATTGAACTCATTAAAAATGACTATAGAAAAACTATCGAAAGGACTTTCCGGAATAGCTGGAGAGTATTTTGTAGCAGGTGAATTGTCCCGCAGAGGAATCATGGCTTCAATTACGCTTCGAAACAGTGAGAGCATCGATATACATGCTTCAACTAAAGATGGTAAACATCTACTCGCGATTCAAGTTAAAACCAATCAGCTTGGCAAAAGAGTTTGGGCCCTTGGAGCAAAGTCACAGACCATGCAGGCTGACCAGCTATTTTATATTTTTGTATCACTTAAAGGATTGGAGGAACGACCAGAATATTTTATAGTGCCAAGTAAAATAGTGGCTACAAGAATAAACACAGAATATACTAAGTGGCTCATAACACCCGGAAAAAAAGGTCAGAAACACAATGACAATTCAATTCGCAATTTTTCAGATAAAACAGGAGAGTTCCTAGAACGATGGGATTTACTTAAATAAATATTATCCTCTAAAAATTTAAACTAAAATGGATAATGACAATTACTACGTCTACGTCTACATCGACCCCCATAACTACGAAGAATTTTACTATGGCAAAGGAAAGGGGAAACGAAAGGATACACACCTGAGAGATGGCAGTGATTCGGATAAGGCTAAGCACATCCAAGAAATAAAAAAGGCAGGCCTTGAACCTATTATTCGAGTTATCGCCCGAGATCTAAGCGAAAGAGAAGCGCTATTGATAGAAAAAACACTGCTATGGAAGCTAGGTAAATCATTGACAAATCAATCCTCCGGTCATTTTAAAAATAAATTCCGGCCACATCTTACTATGTACCGAGCACTTCAAGGCTTCGATTTTGAAAATGAATTATTCTATATTAATGTGGGCGAAGGTGCACATAGAAATTGAGATGATTGCAAAAAATATGGATTCCTGGCTGCAGGTGGAGGCAATCGATTTACAGATCCCCTGTGCACTTTAAATCCAGGAGATGTCGTCATTGCCTATTTGAAAGGTCATGGATTTGTTGGTGTGGGCACAGTCCCAAAACAGGCTGTATCGGTGTATGAATTCAACTTTAAAAATCAACCTCTCCGAACCTATCCACTTATAGAAGAAAGAATATTCCTGAACGAAGAAAATGAAAAAGTAGAATTCCTGGTTGCTGTGAAATGGAACAAAGCCTTCAACCGAGAAGATGCAAAATGGGCAAGGAACAAGGGATTATTCACCACCCAACTCATCAAAGCTTCGCTCATCAACCATGTTAAGACCATCCAATTTTTAGAGAGGTCGTTTAGGTTGAGTTTTGAAAGTTTTCGTAAGAAATTGGTGTAGAAAATTGCTGCATAGATAAGCTTGAGATACCAATCCCCATTTATTCATCAACTCTTTTCCAATTGTTTCGGGTTCACAATCGGAAGCATCGCGTTGTGAAGTATAGTTCCCTTAAAAGTCGAAAACATCACACCCCGCGTGGTAGAGATCGATATTGAGTTCAGTATATCTGTAAGTTCTTCGGGCAACCTGAAATTATGCTCATCTAAAATATTCACCACCTCATCAAACTGGGCAAGCTCATAGATATGGCTTACAGCTATAGCGCCAACATCCCTTTTTTCCTGTACACTATGGATATCTACATGCACGATCACAAACACCAACTTATTCAACTTATCAATATCCTGTACGATCCGGATATTATATTGAAAGGTGGTGAGCTCTTTTGCTTTATGGTCAGCACGCTTCAATGAAGCATCAATTAATTCAATGCCTCGAAGCTTAATTCCAAATAATGTATCTGTTAGTATGGATTGTGTTTTGGTCATGCGTAGTATTTGTTTGGCTTGCTATAGGAAATCTCCGGCTCACCCATAAGAGAAAAGGTAGGCATGTGAGCGGGATCATACCACGGAGTAATTGTAGGCTTAATCTCTACCGAGTCAATGATATTAAATGTTATTTCCGCAGGTTCGTTGATCACCTCTTGTTTGCTAAAATGTAAATCGACGAGCGTAACGTTTAGTGCACATGCTATTTCAGTAAGCGTATCAATCGTAAAGTTGTGCGTTCCACTTAACCATGTAGTGATCACGGAGGGGTTCTTACTCAGTTGACGAGCCAGCTCAATATTATTCATTCCAGCCTCCTTCATATACTCATGTATGCGGGCTGCAACAATCATTTTATTCCCGATTTTTTCCTTATCGACTGGAGGAATACGATCAAGTATTTCTTTGAGTAAGGGGCTTGAATGTTTCCTGGCTTTATTCGTCTTCATCATTATAGTTTTTTAAGTCTCCTTCTATTTCACGTTGATCTTTTGAGAGCCACAAATCTTCTCTTTTTTCGAGCCGGTTACCAATATGTTCCGCAAGCTGGATCATCATATTCGCTTCTGCTGCCAACAATGTATCTTCTTGCCATGCCTTTATTTCTTTTGGCTTTGGCGCTCCACCCCCTAAAATGAGAATGTTCATTCCAAATCGGATGCAATAGAGCCTTAACTTCTTTTCAGGATCATCATAAAGAGCACATACATGATCCCCGGGCTTTCCTTCATTCAATTTAAAGTACTGCCCGCTTGCCCCAACCTTATTCCCCATAAGAAAAAGCTTTTCAGCTATTTCATTGATTTCATATTCAAACAAGTGATGATGCGCTGTATAAAACTGTTCAAATAATGAATGTGCTTCTCCTTTCGAGATTACAGAATAGATAGTGCACGCAGAACCGCTAAGCTCCTGTAATTCAATAATTTCGTAAAGCATTTAGTCATATTTCTGGTGTGTTTAAAAATCATTTTAGCGCTTTACGCTTGGTCTTTAAGTATAATAATAGCGTAAAAATAAGCCCATTACTAATAAAACGCAAATATATTTTAGTTATAACTAAAATTAATAGTTATTAATCTGATAATCATAATGTTGTGAAGTAAATGCTGAGACAGTATTTATACAATACTGTTTATCAATTAATTATCCTTCTATCTATTAAAATATTAACCTATAGGTTGATTTGTATGAAAATTGTGACTATTTTTGGAAAAAGGCGCTTAGCATTTCAATATGAGGGAGAAGAAGAAAATGATGAGCAATAAGGAAAAATTTCTAAGCCTGGTTTCCAATGAGGAAACAAATACACTTGCGCGAATCCAGGACAGGATCGCTAATCGGGATAGTATGCGTATTACATTTGACATTGCCCTTCGAATCCTAGATCAACTTGATCAGCTTGGCTGGAGCCAAAAACGACTGGCCGAAGAACTAAGTGTAAGTCCTCAGCAAGTCAATAAATGGGTAAGGGGCAAGGAAAATTTCACGATTGAGACGCTCACGAAAATTGGTAAAACCCTGAATATGTCACTCATTGAAGTGCCTCATTTGACGATTGAACATCAATACAACCATTGGTCCTCAAGTTCAAAAGCCGTAGTTGATCCTCTTGGAAATGCTGCTCGCTATTCGCTAAAAAAAAAATTAAAATCAAGTAGAACGGATGCGGCTCTCTTTTCCATGCATTTTGAAAAAGTTAACATTGCTGCCGAGCCTTCTCCAGAATATGCTCCAAAAGCTAGTCATTCAAACATCGTAGCCGCTATCGATTTTTTATTGGACGATGTGACTATCCATCACTTTGATGTGTATGAGGCTACACCCGATGTTGAAAAAGAATGGGATGTAAATTTGGAGATTGGATTTGAAATACGAAAAGAACAACATGCGATTTCATGCACGATGGGTTATGACATGATCAACGGAGATCAGCCTGTACTCTTATTTGAAGTGACTTGTGTATATACCATTACAGAAGTTGACTGGGACGCCATGAAAAAAGACAGCAGGTTTATTATTCCATCATCTTTTGCCAGACATCTCAGCGCAGTCACTTGTGGAGTCGCGAGCGGGGTCCTTCATTCCAAAATCGAAAATTCCATTTACAAAACATACCCGATGGCACTCATCAACACGGATGACCTTCCAGAGGAAGATATCACATTTGAATTATAATGGCCAGCTTTAACGACAAGTTTATATTCTACCTACATTTCTTAGGGCCGTCTCCAAGCCTCCTCCAACCCCACCACATTAAGAACACTTCGAACTTCTATTTCCATTCGGCATTGCACCATTCAGCACCCAAATACACTAAAAGCCGTCCACAATTATTCTAGTTTAGAGGCGAAATAGGTACATTCATTTTAAACATCCATTTGGCCTTACTGTATTCCTTTTTACTTCTGAAACATTCACCCTCCCATGCACCCCCGCCAAATAGAAATCCACCGCGCCATCCTTGAACTCGAAAACCCTTATCCGGCTGACAACCTGATAAGCGACTATAAGTCCTTTCTCCTGGTCCGTGATTTTCTGCACGCGTATAAGTTTAATCCGACGGTTTTTAGTGCTCTGGTTGACTTAGCTAACACAAGCTGGGATTCCACAAGTAGAGTGAGCCGTCTGTCACTTATCGTCGCAGTTAAAAGGTATGGCTTTTCGAATGTGGAAAACGCCAACCTCATGCCCTTAAGCGTTAGAGAGCAGGTATTCCAATTATTTCGGAAGTCGTTCGAGGAGCCGGAGAAGGTGACCACAAGACAACTCGAGGAAGTGCAGAAAATGTGCACTAGGATGATAAGGTTACTAACATTTGGCGAACCAGAAGAACAATGGCTTTGCGACAATATTCATCTATCTGATCTTGTTGCAACAAGAGTGCTGAGATATCCCGGCAGATCTCCGCTCATTAGTCGATGGGTGCGACAGCATTATGATGCAGATAGATTTCGGAGCCAGCGGCCCATACTAGCCGGATGGTTGATGGATGAAGACCCGACGTATATGGTGGATACCCAGACGCTGTTCGATGATTTCGAATATCTCAACCATCTCGACATCCAGGCCATCTCGGACTATGAAGAAGAAAAAAACGCTAATCACGTCATGAAAGAAGAACTTGAAGAGTTCCTTATAAAAACAAGACTGCGATACGTAGATGATGATGGTCAAGAAATTTCAAGTTTTAGAACAGCAGATTTGGAAGAACCGACGCTTAGCCTTTCCAGACGATTTTATAGTGTTTCGGAGGATTCTAAAAGCAAACTTCATTCCCAGCAAATTCCGATTTTTAAAAAACTACGCAAGGATTTTAACGAAAACATAGCCATCACGCAAAATGTCACAATGTTATGGGCCGTTGCCTTCTCACATCTGGAGGTGGAACAGAAAACCGAACTCCTTAAGCATTATTACAGAGAAGAGACATACAGGTCGTTTTTTAAAATTTGTGTACGATTCAAAATGGTGGAACTTTTACGATGGCTGAGCCATATAAAGTAATGCCTTTTCCCAGAAAGCATGCACTTTATTTTGTTCCACCTAGATCCTCATCTATACACCACGCTGACCTCGCAGCTGCATGATCGCTAATTCTTTTAGAGAGACACTATTGATTTAGTTTACTTCCTGATTACTCCACGGCCTTACCGTTTATGTAACAATAGACCCTGAAAAATGGGGTCTATTGTTACACAAAAGGTAATGGCTAGAAGCACATATTTATCGGCCCATCACAACGAAAACCAGATATCTTTTCTCCGTTTACTGGAGGAGAATGAGTACTTCGAGGTTGTCGCCTTCCCTATAGAGATTTTCGGTATTGTAGAAGTCAATGGAGTCTTCGAAGACCGGTCGCAGCGTATTGGTAGACGGGGTATTAACTGTGGCAGTGCTTATCGCTTTCCGGGCCAGTCGAGGCGATAGCGTTCTTGGGGACCATCGACAAGATCATCACTTAACTCTTGTCGCAGCAGATCGAAGTCCACCGAGAGTCGGCCATTACCGGGCTCATCCTCTGTCTCTGTGATACATTGGGGAAAAGAATACGGAGACGCGCCAGCTTGTCCTGGGTGAGGTCAGGGGATTGGAGGTCGAGTTTTTGCATGTGATTAGTCAAAGGAATTGGATGATGGTATCATGCACAGTTTGATATGCGACATAGGGATCATAATTGATTTGAGGTCTGAGCAAACCAGCAGTATCACTTACAAATTCCGGATTCTGCAATTTACGTTCCAGCACTTCTATATACTGTCTGCGGCTGGGCGGATGAGCGGTGTCAAGGTTCATATATTCATGATAGCACTGGATAAGTGTCTCAATATCCAGATTTTCTTGCATTTGAATGGCCTGGAATGGATCGAAAAGATCGCGCCCCTTACTACGCTGATACAGGGCTCTCATTTTGGTTCCTAAGAGTTCCTCGAGTTGAAATGTCGTAATCTCTGCTGATCCTGTGAACCATGACGAATTTACTACATAAGGGAACTTTGAGTGCCCTAGCACTGTAAAGTGTTCTCTCCCATTAGTTTCAATTTTAAGACGAATTGGTACAGTAGGAGGAATTTCGGATTGTACCTTAAACTTCAAGGCAGTATTGATCCTTGTTCGAGAGACAGATGCCTGACCCAGGAAGCCCAGGACATGTTGAAGTTGTTGTACAATAGGTTTAATTGGGCCGGCATTTATCTGTACCAGGTCGATATCCTCAGAATAACGGGGTTGTGGTTGCAAGTAAAGCTTATGGATGGCTGTTCCACCCCGGAAGGCAAGTTGGGTTCGAAGGAAGGAGTCAGTAAAAATCTCCACAATTGCCCTTGAGATGATTAGATCCTGTTCGATTTGTTCAGGGTTAATCCATGGGGCATTTGCGGACCATTCGGTTATAAATGCTTGAGGTATCATGATTCTATTTCCAGTGTTATGTTTTCTACTACACGCCATCGGTTATTGGCATGATAACTTTTGGCACCTAGCACCTGTTTGAGCAGGACAGGCTTAAGTCGTCCTTTTGCATTAGTCAGACCTGTATATAAGAGATCAGCGATTTCATAATTTTTGAGAATACATTCTGTCAGATAGCCCAATCGCTGGAGGGTCGCAGATGAAGCATACCAAAAAATATCATGAGTCCATTCATCAACAGGCATGGATTCCATCATTTCCATCAGAATCTCAACCACCCTGTTGAGACCTCCGATCCTTTTTTCGTATTGTACAAGGTCTATGGCGGTGAGTACCCGATTGGAGATCTGGAGGTATCCGGCTTCATTTTGCCGTTTTTCTATCAATCGGTCTGGCCAGTCTTTTATGCTGATATAATTGATTTTTATCCCCTTTTTGGATGTTGGCCGTAGGGTAGGAAAATCTGTAAAGACATAGAACTCCTGGGGGGCATGATGAGCAGAGCCATGGTATACTGCGGCATTGAGCAGTCCTATATAGTAGGGTCGATCGAGATGCCTCATCATACCATCAATAAACAGTGCGGGCGGAAGTACACCTTTATTGGAATATTGTGGGCTGATGACCAGGTAATAGCCCTTGTGAATAGAAAGGATACTCCCTTTATCAGAGAGTCGCAGGAGGGCGTACTTTAAAGCGGTTTCACTATGTGAGGGAAAGGCTTTCCGAACTTCATCCAGGGAAAAGGCATTTTTCCCAGTCGCAAGGCGTTGATTTACCCACTGCTCCATAGAAAGATCCTGATGTGTAATCATTTTGTCCCAATTTTATGCAAAATGTAGTGATATTCACTACTTTACGCATAAATATACGGCATTTTATTAGGATAAAAAATTAATTCTGAAGTGCCCTGCAAAACCATTGGAATTCCTTCCAATTGCGGGTGATCTTCCATTTTCTTCTGGATCCCACACTTATAAACCGAACATACAGGGAGATAGCCGAACTGACAGAGGTCGCTCTGGGAAATATCAATTATGTGATGAATGGTCTGAAAAATGAAGGTTATATAGTTTCATTGACAAAGAATGAATACAAACTAACCCGGCAGAAGGAATTATTTGAAAAATGGATAGCCTTATACCATCAACGGCTAAAACCTACCCTTAAAATCGGAGAATTTAGGTTTATGAATACGCATCAGGCCATACATTGGAAAGAGATAAAACTCACACCTGAAAAAACATACTGGGGTGGAAATGCCCAATGTCACTAAAGGTCGAAATTGACTCAATTGAGTAAGAATTCCTTCCCGCCACTTCCTTTCCCTCTTTTCATCAAGATAATATGAGTTTACCCTCATTCTGTTACAAGATTCGTCCATATTTAACCCTATTCTTTTACAAGATTTTGAAAATATTACCCCATTTTTGTGACCATATTTATTTATTTTACCCCTACTTTATAACATCAGGCATCTTTTGCTTCCGCCGGAAAACGCATAAAATTTGAAGGATTCGGCAACTCATCCTATCGCTCCCGTGAGATGAGCGAGTCGCTTCGCACAGTCGAAAAAGCAATGCTACTTCAATTGGTATATCCTACTACAACGGCCACCCTTCCACTGATACCGGATCTGAAAAAATCACCGAGGCTACAGGTACTGGATACCGGCATGCTTAATTATTTTGAAGGATTACAAAAGGATATATTGGAGACAAAGGATTTGCAAAATGTATACAAAGGAACCATGATCGAACATTTGGTGGGACAGGAAATACTTACTTTTCAATACCGAGCATGGAGTAGTCTGGCGTTTTGGGTTAGAGACAAGAAAGATTCTTCGGCCGAACTGGATTATCTATATCTCTTCGATAGCAAACTGATACCGATCGAGGTAAAATCCGGAGCTGATGGCAGATTAAAATCACTTCATCTGTACCTTCCCCGGCCGCTTCATCCCCAAATAAATCATCCCTACCCCCCCAATCACTATCAACAACCCCGATACATATTCCGCCTGCGTAGCTTCCATGCCGAAGATCGTAATATCTGGATTGGTACGAATCTTTTCTATAAAGAACCGCTCGATCCCATTGAGCAACACATAGGTAAAGAATAACATCCCTGCCACTTTAAACCGCTTACGCAACGCCCACAGGATAGCGAAGATCACCAGGGAAAAGAATGTCTCATATATAGGTGTCGGATACACCCCCTCTCCTAGTTGCCGGCAATAATCCCACAGACAACCTTCGATCTGCACACCCTCATTCAATACATTATGTGGGTAGGTATATGACCATGCCCAGTCAGGCAGAAACCACCATCCCGGTGCCGCAGCTGTATTGACAATACCCCAATCTCCATCACCGGAAAACTGACATCCAAGTCGTCCAACAGCATACCCCATGATCAAAGCAGGAGCGACTGCATCCATTACATAAATTGGTTTCATCCCTTTGCGAATGATATACCAATACACGACGATAAAAGCAAGGATCAACCCTCCATAAATAGCCAGGCCACTACCACTGAGCAACTGGTCTAAAGGGTCTTTTATAAAAGCTTTGATATTCTCTTCACTTTCCACAATCGAAAAGAGACGAGCACCTACAATGCCTGATATGGCTGCCAGGATGGTAATATCACCTATCCGCTGATGTGGAAATACTTTTACATCGCGGATGAGCGGCTTATCAAGCGCACGTTTATTGCTATCCCAATATTTGAAAAAACCAAAAATGGCGGCAGCAATAAGGCCCCATATCCAGGTCCCTTTTGAGGAAAGAATTATACTAGCCGGATCTGGTCTGAATTCATCAAAATGCTGGAAGATATAAGGCAATTTGAAGCCGATGATAAACCCGAATAATGCGTTGGTAGCGATTTCCTGCCAGGTGGCGGGGAAGCCGACACGTTCTTTTTCTGAAAAAGCCTGCAATAATCCCTCTTTCTCCTTTCGTTTGAGTTCGAGGTTGAGCACGTAGGCGCTGGCTATGAAGGCCAGGATAAGAAAAACCCCGAATGTCTTTAAAACACTGAGCCAGTTGTCAGGCGCGGTGCCCAATAAATCATGAAACAAATAGGAAAGATCCGGATACATAGTCAGTTTCGATCAGTGAACAGATGCAGGAGCGAAAATAAGCTAACTTTGCAGAGCATCTCTCCCTTCAACGTAATTCTCAAAATGAATATTTGCATCAGGCAGATCGGAGTGGCATGTTTACTATACCTGTTTTCAGGTGGGACGGTCCAAGCACAGACAGCCTTTAATATCAAATTTGGTCTGGAAACATGGGCGCTAAAAGATGAAATCGATCTATCGGGGGAGTCTACGCATCCAGGGCAGATGATTGGTTTTGATGTATTTGTCGAGGACAATCGGTTTCTCTTCGTTCCTGGATTTCAATATCACCGAATTTCACTGGCCAATGAAGACAATTCTTTCAGTTTGGATTTTGATGACCCACACCATGCTCATTATTTTATGATACCACTGACCTTTGGTTATAAGGTATTTGCTGCTTCATTGATTGAGCTTGCCATCCTGGGTGGCGGCGAAGTCAGCTTTTTCTATGACATAGATGAGAATGACCTTGGTCTTGAAGACAACATGTTCTATGGTGTCTCCACGAATCTGACGGGCTCCGTTCACGCTACCATTTTTTCCTTACTGACTGCAGAGGTAAAATATCATTATGCATTGCAGCCTATTATAAAAATCAGAGATGATTCTAAGTTGAGGGGATGGACGCTGGCGGTGGGGTTGAAATTCTAACTGTAACAGCACTAAAACGAAAAGTCTGTTAATCTTGATGAAAGTAGCAAGCTAAAAGAAACCCGGGACCTTTTCGGATCCCGGGCTGTATATATAGAGTTGCGGATTTTCTTTAGCGATTATTTAGCAGCTACATCTTCATCAATGCTGAAGATAAAAGTGAGTTTACCCCATTCCTTCTTAGGTGCATCATATTTTGCTTCAAATCGGTAGCGCACCGCGAGATAAGTAGCTTGCTTGATGATCTCGGTGTCTGTGATGGTAGTCCTCTCAGGATCATAAGCTGCATAGATGACCTTTCCTGCTCTATCAATAGCTATGTCTAAGGTCACGCGTCCGCTTACTTTCGCTACACTAGTGATATTTTCACGATAGACTACTTTTCTGGTGATGATACCATCGCCTTCCAGACCATCACCACCGCCACCATCTCCATCCATGGCAGCTCCATCCTGGTTGCCTTCGATTGGACTACCATTTCCACCACCATTAGCACTGGTTTCGCTATCAGCACCATCTGCGTATGTTTCACCGGCTACCACTTCTGTAGCTTCTTCGCTAGTGACATCACTGATGACTTCACTGTTATTTTCAGCGATCTTGGTTTCTTCCACTATTTCTGTTTCTTCTACCGGAATGGGTTCTTCAGCAGGCTGATCAGTAGTAGGTTCTGGATCTTCATTGAAGACAGGACTGCGGGCTTGTAACCCTTGACTACCAGAGGCCATCTCTTCAGGTACTTCCTGATATCCTACTTCCAGGATATACGTGAGTGGTTGTTTTTCGATTACATGGTGGGCAAAAGGGAGAAATGCAATCAACAGGATACCTGCATGCACTCCAAAACTCCATTCGAAGCTTTTGTTACGGGTTACGGTCAGCGTTTTCATCATTTACGTTTTTTGATCTATACCACTAAGACTTGCTTGCCCATGTTAAGGTGTAATAAGAAGAGTTTAAGGATTAGTTAAATCAATCAAGTTAGGAACTAGGAGGTAGGAGACAGGAACCAGGTCGAAGCAGAGATCCCGCCCCGTACAGGCTGCGGGAAGGCTACGGAAATCAATATTTCAAATAAAAATTCACCATGGGGTCGCATTATGGATAGCTGAAGACACTATAACATGAAAGCGTCTCCGAAAAAGAGCTTCAACAAAATTCGTTAACCAATAAATACAACCAACATGGCAATTGAAAAATTTGAAGACATCATTGGATGGCAAAAAGCACAGGATTATGCTGTTGATATCTATTCAACATTTGGACACTTAAAAGATTTTTCATTTAAGGATCAGGTATGCAGAGCTTCTATCTCAGAGTCCAGCAATATTGCTGAAGGGATTGACAGGCAAAGCAATAAGGAATTTGTCAGATTCTTCTACATCGCCCTGGGCTCTTGGAGCGAGACAAAATCATTGATCTACCTGGGACACAGATTAAAATATTACAATAATGATCTACAAAACGCACTTCTGGAGAAGGCTAATGAAATATGCCGTATCATCCATGGTCTAATCAGGGCAATGGAAAAATAAAAACAGAGCCGCAACAAACTGCTGCGGCCCCATTTCCTTTTAAATATTAAAAATTCTTTACTGCCTCCCGTCCTCCCGCCACAAATGAGCTGCATTTAGGGGGAACCATGCACTGATGAGTGGAGTCAAAGTATCTGCTTCGCTTGGACCTGCCTCCTATCTCCTGCCCCCTATCTCCTAATGACTACTTCACAAACTTATAAGCCTGTGCTGCATGACCATTCGTAATCATTAAAACATAGAATCCTGGAAGCAATGAAGATGTTGTTACGGAAATAATGTTTTCTCCGACACGCATATCATGCTGTTCGAAGGAGATTGTTTTACCTGAAACATCAACGATATTGAAGGATAATTGGCCAGGTGTTTCTACGATGAGGGATACATTTAGGTCATCAAGAACAGGTACCGGACTTAATACAACTTCAGATATGATGTCGCCTAGTGGATCCACACCTGTCTCCAGGGTGCATAAAAATTCTTTTACGATCTGACCGCGGATCTCTCCTCCAGGATGTTCCGTCGTATGTACATTGATGTATGTATTTCCAGAACGAATAGTATTGATCAATGCTGTATCCGCTAATGCTCCATCCAAAAACATAGCGCCTTGACTATAAAAGGGCGTCAAATTTACTATCACATCACCGTTGGTCCCGACCGGTCCCTCATGAATATGGGAGGATGTGAGATCATCTGTCAGTCCGTCTGTCATCACGTACAAATTTACATTTGAATGATTTCGGTCAAAGGAAACCATCCCTGATCCACTTGCATCTGGTGCATTGATGGTACCGGGCTCCTGCTCTTTGCAAAGGTCAAAGCCATATGCATCTCTGGCATTCCTGTATAGTTGTCCTCTGAGTTCTCCCCCTGGAAAAGCAGCTGTATGGGCATTGATATAAATCTCTCCTCGGAGAAATGCACTCAGCACGCCATCTGCAATCGATCCGAAATGAAGCATTGAATTGCCGTTGATGTCATCCGAAAGATCATGGACAACTCCCCCATTGGATTGTTGAACAGCCTCGTGAAGATGAGAAGCTGCTATTGGACCTGAAATGCCATCCACCACCATCCACAACACAAGGTCTGAAAGTCCCGGGTATAAAGTAGCCACAGCAAGTCCACTGGCTTGTGATGTGGCGAACGGAACTTCCTGCATTCCTGACATCCAACCATCAAAAGTAATTCCAGGTATAAAATTGAGTTGACCACGTATCTCCCCGGTGGGATTATTTACTGTATGTACATTGATATATGTATTGCCGCTAAATATCAGATTGAGATTTTCCACCGTCGTTTCTATTTTGTCCTGTATCCTGTTGCCATCAAGAAAATCACTCAAGTCAATAATGACTGGTCCATTTTCATCAGGCGCTCCTGAATGTATATGCAAACCTGTGATTTCTCCACTGAGTGCTGTGAGCTGAACATTAAGGTCCAGGGACAACTGCCCAGCGGTATAATGCAATACGGCTAACCCAAGTCCGTCCGTGACCACTTCAGGAATTTCATTGGCACCACTTAATGATGCTATTATTGTAAAATCCTGCTGGAGGTCAAGTTGTCCTCGAATCTCACCGGATGGATTGGCTGCTGTGTGAATATTTACATACGTACCGCTATTCATCAGGCTGAGAAGTTCCAGGTTTTCGATATCCGTGATGTCCATTTGAATTCTGTTGCCCACATTGACCAGTGGAAATAGCACAGGTCCATTGTTGCCTGGATCTGCTTCATGTATATGAACACCAGTGATCGGACCAGACAAACCGGATGCGGTAATATTTACGCTAGCCGTATTTTTATCGGAATCAAAATAGACGGTGGCAAGGCCCAATGCATCTGTCGTGACAGGAGGTACTTCCCGGTTGCCAATCAAAACGGCTGACAACATCAGATCATCATCAAATCCTGGATCAAAAGGAAGTTCGCCAAACAAATTACTGGATCGGATAATATTCCCTCTGATTTCTCCACCTGGTGAAGTGCTTGTGTGGACATTGACGTATACAGCTCCATCTCTGAACAAAGGCGAAGCATCAAATACTGGTGCACTTTGCTGATCCCAATAACCTTCTGCACTTCCAAAACTGTTGAAGGAGCTAGTTATATTATAGATCACACTCCCATTACTTCCAGGTTTGGCATTATGAAAATGAGAGGCAGAAAAGTTTCCTTCAAGTCCGCTCACGACGAGATGATAATGTGCACTGAGTTGATCACGATCGATCGTCACAAAACCAGCTCCTACTCCTGTAGTCGTCACAGGTGGAACTTCCTGACCTCCGTTCAATTCAAAAAGATATCCCTCTCGGGCAAATTTATAAACCTGACCCCTGATTTCTCCGGATGGGTTGGCCGTGGTATGCATATTGATATAGAGACCTCCATTCAGGAAAAGGTTAAACAGATCATCAGTCAGGTTTTGTGTGCCGGTAATCATGTTATCTGCACTATTAATATTTCCTGTTATATCAATGACTACCGGCCCGTTCGTCCCTGCAGCTGCGTTATGGAAATGAGCTGAATTGACTGGACCGCTCAGGCTGTCAAACAACACATAATATTCAACTTGATCAAGTGATTGATTGATGGTTACTATGCCCAATCCTCTGCCCTCGGTTGCGACAACCGGATTTTCGTTTTCTCCGGACAGATCAGCATCAAAAGTGAGTCCTGGTGTGAGAAGGATTTGACCCCTGATCTCTCCACCTGGGTGATTGACCGTGTGGACATTCACGTATAATTCTCCTGCGAGTAGCGCATCCAGGTTTGCTCCCGGATCCCAGGTGCCTTCTATGACATTACCCGTTTTCAAAAGATCGAGATCAAAAATTACAGGGCCATTGACACCGGCAGCAGCATGATGAATATGGGCTCCCGTCACATCACTGGTCAACCCTCTGAAAAGGATTTTAATACCTAAAGCGGTCTTGGAGTGATTGAGATGAAAGATCCCAAGTCCTTTTCCATCGGTGGTTACTTCAGGGACTTCGTTACTACCTGCCATCAAGGCAGTGTATCTGCTGTCGGTTTCAAGACCAATCTGTCCCCTGATCTCGCCGCCAGGGTTTGCTTCCGTATGCACATTGATGTAATAAAGTCCATTGAGCAATTTGGTCACTTCATCCTTTGAAATATTTTTTAAGACCCCTTTGGCACGATTTCCACTGAGAAAACTTCCAAGGTTAAAAACAACAGCTCCATTGACCCCTGCTTCTGCTTCATGTATGTGAATACCTGTAATAGGTCCACTCAGATTATTGAGGGAAACATTAATGTATAAGGTGGACATTTTTTCATCCAGGGTAAATATACCAACACCCTGAGCGTCTGACGAAACTGCCGGCACCTCCTGATCACCCATTAAGTTGGCAGTAAAAGAAAGATGTGAGGAAAGGTGCTCTGCCTTCATAACATTTGCAGCAACTGACATCAATAGTATTAGAAAAAATAGGATTCGACTCATGTCTCAATGTTTTTAAAAGTGAAAAAAATGGGGTGTATTCCGAAGAGGGGTGGAATAAGAAAAAGGATTAGTGTTTTGACAAACTACGAAAAAAATCCTTCACAAGAGGACTTCCGGGTGATTTGGTCAACTGAGCGAGAAAAAAAACTGGTTAAACCGAAACCCACCATATATCAGATGGATCGGTTAGCAACACTAAAATAAAACAAATTAACGCTTCATTAAGGTTTCGATTTCCTCCGGATCGATCGGAATACCCGCCATCAGATTTTTTGGTTTGCCCCTTGTGATGAGAATATCATTCTCAAGACGGATCCCGATTTTTTCTTCAGGAATATATAATCCAGGCTCACACGTCAGGACCATTCCCGGTTTAAAAGGAACAGAACGGTCACTATGATCATGCACATCATACCCGAGATGATGACTGATACCATGCATAAAATATTTTCTGCGAAGGGGTGCTTTCGGATCCTGTCTCTTGAGATCATGTTTAGTCACCAGCTTCAGTCGGGTGAGTTCGCGTTCTATCAGTTTTCC
>JBBRDL010000074.1:0-20204 GCA_038203965.1 Chitinophagales bacterium
CTTCGACAAATACATGGTGCCGTCGAACAAAACCGGGGTACCACCATTCCTGACTGGGCATACCGTGATGTCTTGTTTATGCTGATCCACTACTCTATAGCCTCTTACGAGTTGCTCGAAAAAAAATTGAGCGATCAAGAAAAAGAAGAAGTATATAATGTCTTTTTCCGTGTAGGTGCCCGGATGGGATTGAAGGCATTGCCCGCTAGGTATAATGAATGGATACCTGTCCGGGAGGCGCATTTACACGACGACCTCCAAAAGAGCCCATATACGGATGATCTATTTAAACAATATAAAAAACACCTCGGCGTCATGCGGTTTAACGTATTGGTCGAAGGACAAAAATTAGTGATTCCCGACCATGTAAAAACCTTACTTCAATTTCGTAATCAATCACTACTGGCACCCTTTGTGCCATTATATAAAATCAGCAGGTTGATGAAAGTAGATTGGATCATTAAAAGCATCTTATTTCCTGCCGATTATAAAAAACAGATTAACGATTTGGATGTCCATCCGGTTAATCGTTAATGATTTGAGAAATTAAAATTCCTTCGACCGGCAGTTACTGCTTCATCAATGCAGCATAACCGAAATTGACATCAAAGGCTACACACCATACTACAACATATTTGTAATCCTCATAGTTTTTATTATCCGGAAGGTTGCAGGTATAATTGCCGTTCACTCCTTTGATATCGTCCAGGTCGATGAAGTCGGAAGTCACATTATTGATATTTGATGCGATATAAATATTCAGGTCGGGACCTGCATCGGTTTTGAAGTTGGTCAGGGTCAGCGTTGTTTCAGTTGAATCGATAGTGGCGAGCCCCCTGGTGGTATGTGCAGACGACACGAAGTCCCCTTTGAATAAAGTGTTGGCAGGAGGTGTGGCATCATCGTCTTTACCACATAAAGAAAATAAAAGGCTGACAAGTGATATGAATACTATGAAGATGAATGGTGTAGTGCGCATGGTGTAGTAACGTTATTGAATAGCCTGATATTTTGAAGAGGCTAAGTAACGGTGCTAGATGAAAAAAGGAGAGGAAAGACCGTGTTGTTTATACTACTTGGGCTCCATGATTAAAAAAACTGCGAGACTGTCACCGATATTCAAGACTTCATGCCATTCGATGCCTTCGTTATAAAAGTGACTGCCTGTCGGTACATCTACTTCGCGGACACCCTTGCTGTCTGTAATCCTGAAACGGCTTCCGGCGAGGGTATAACCAAAATGCGCTGCGTGATAATGCCTTTCATGCCCTACACCCGGTGGAAAGCTGCACTTCAAAGTACGTATCTTATCATTTTCCCTGAGTACTTCGCACACAGCCTGACCATTCCAGCCTGCAGCCAGCGGGTCCGGCAAATTCGCCTTTACCTTGCACCCTGCGCTAAAGAATAAGCAGGATATTACTATCACCAAGAAACTAATTTTCATATATCGTTTTTAAAATTCGCTTGAGCATACTATAAATATCAGACTTTAAGTACACCACGGAACCCTCTGCCGGCATAGTAGGATTCAGCCCCATTGTGATACACAAAGACATGGTCATACCGTCGATCACAAAAGAGAGCGCCTTTGAGTTTCCTGATGGCAGCAGGAGTGGCCACCCAGCTCGAAGTCTTCACATCAAACTCACCTAGTTTCTGAAGCGACCTGTATTCTTCTTCCGTTAAAATTGTGACTCCCATAGCCGCAGCCATACCGATCGCACTATCTTCCGGCTTGTTTTCTTTCCTGGACTCCAGTGCCTCGTCGTCGTAACAAATACTTCGGCGGCCTTTGGGGCTTTCTGCCGAACAATCATAGAAAATAAATTCTCCAGACTTTTTATCGTGTCCAACCACATCCGGTTCACCACCGGTGGTCTCCATTTCATGGAGGGACCAAAGTTTTTTTGTGTCTGACTCGAGTCTTGCATGTACTTTGTTCCAATCAATGCCTTTATGGCGGCTCATGTTTTTCTCAAAACGGGCTTTTAATGTTTTGAGTAATTCGTCCTGTTGTTTTGGTTTCAATTCCTTTTTCATAATCATTTGTTATTGATCTGCAGTATTTGATCCTGGTAGGCGACTGATCTGTATACGATTTGGATAATGAGTTTAACAACCCACATTACCCACACTAAACCCGAACTCTTGTTCAACTTTTTTACCTTCTGCATCCATAGCAGGCTTCAAATCGGGCATTTTACGAATGGCCTTGAGCAACAATTTATCTGTTTCAGGATCTTTGGAAGCCTCGGTGACCTGTGGGTTGGATATTTTACCTTCTTCGGTTACAGTGAAACTGATCAGGACCCTTCCAAAATCTTTTGCAACTGCCTCCGGAACTTTATCAATCGCATTCTTTTCCAGATATAATCTCAATTCCTGATATCCACCGGGGTATTCAGCCTCCACCTCCGGCACTACCGTAATAACAAAATGCATCTGGCGAACGTCCGGAAAAAGCGTTACCGGATTTTGGTGGATGTAACCAACATTCACTTCGATATTACTGCCGACCTCTGCCGTTTGCAAAAGACTTTGTTGTTCGGCGCTAAGGCTTTCGTTGGCGCCATTGGCTTTACTGACCAGTCCGTTAGTGATTACAGCTATCTCTGTGGAGGTATACTCTTCGATCATGGAGGAAGGATAACCAGGTCGGATATCGCTCATGGTTTTGGGCGTCGTCAGCTTTTCCTTTGAAATACCACGGGTATATTTTCCATGTATTTCAAAACGCAGGTCCTGGGCGCTGGTAAGCATATAAAAGCAGAGGAAAAGGAGAGATAAAATGGATGATTTCATTTGATGCATAGTTGAAAGGTGATAAAGATCATGTCGTAGGAGAGCCAATTAAATCCTATTTCGGATCAAAGAAAAGGGCAATCCGTCTCGGGAGGTGTTATGGAGCTGTTATTGGAGTTTCATGATAGATAGCCGTCAGATCTGAGCACACATCTAAAATTCCAATCCGATGAAATAGACTGTGCAACAATCCAACCCATAAAATTTGAAAATTGAATATTTACCGGATCAACGTCACTGTAGAAATCCGCTCCCCTGATTGCCCTGTAGCCTGATCAGTATACTGTACGTGCACCACAAACACACCCGGATTCATGGTCTCCCCTCGGTGGGTTCCATCCCAGACATCCTCAAAGGTGTCGGTTTCGTATATCTTCTCTCCGAAGCGACTGAAGACCGACCAAAGCACCTCGCCAATACCATAAGCCTCAATCTTAAATACATCGTTCTCGCCATCTCCGTTTGGTGAAAATACATTCGGGACATACATCACTACCCTATTCTCTACACAAAGCTCACGCGTCAATGTATCTGTACAACCAAGCTCATTGGTCAACGCCAGCGTGATCGTAAAATCCCCTATCTGTGTATAATCATGACTGATAAACTCTCCGGACACATACGGCATAGGACCACTGTTATCTCCAAAGTCAATCCAACCTTCCGTATTACCGGTAGAGAGATCGATGATCTGTATCGTGTTGTCAATGATATCAATGCACGGTTGATTCGGTATGATGGTAAAATTGGCACTCAGAGGTGGAGGACCTGGTATCTGAAAATCGTATTCCTGAATACATCCACTGAGGAGCTCAAGAATTTCTGCCTGATAAATCCCCGGCTTCCCTTCCAAATATTCACTTTCATAAATAGAATCGAGTTGCCAGTACACGGCATATTGATCCGCTATAGGTGGTACGATCTCTATAAAGCTGCTATCCCCATAACACACAGCAGGCCCGGTGATCACCTCCACATCAAAAGGCTGATGTACAAACAAAAAAGCAGTGGACGTATACGGATCCGAACAACCATCCGTCACCGAGACGGTATAAAGTGTATTGGACGATGGATTGACTATATGGCTGAAACCAAATCCAAGACCCTGATCCCAATTGGCCGTCAATGTACCTGTACCCCCTGAAGCAGAGGCCACGATCACTGCATTCTCGCCAGCACAAATAGAATCTGTCGGGCTCGCCACGCCGGTGATAGGCGCCAGTACACTGATAAATATTCTTCTATTAGATGCACAAGGCCCTGTGCCACGGGTGTAAAACAATTCATGCGTTCCGGTACCCAATAGTGCAGGATTAAAGTCAGGTGTTGACGGCATGCCATTGATAGTAAAAGTACCGCCCAACGGAGCAATAACCACATTGATAACGGTATCCGAAAAACAATAGACTTGCGTCACCCCACTGATACTGACTTGCTCCCGAAGAATGATATCAATGGTATCTGTCGAAATACAACCGGAAGGAGCCTCATAGACTATAGGATAAGATCCCTCTGAAAGCAACTGCGGATCAAACAAACCACTCACGCCATCGAGAAACCCGGGACCCGACCATGTGCCACCTGCCGGATCAGCAGTGAGTATCTGTGCAGGACTCAATTCACAAAAACTATAATCAGGTATCACTGCATATTCTTCTACGGTGATATCAAAACTATCCCTGCAGCCCAATGCTTCAAATACAATCGTATGCACTCCCCCACCGGCAAGGCCGGGATTGAAATACCACTCATCATTATTTTCAACTATCGTCAGACCAGTAAATGTGCCCCAGTCAGGACCATACTCCACAATATCACTGAGCAGTATCCATTCATCTATCTGGCAGAAGGAAACTGGTTCATACAAATCAGCAAATGGATCAAGAATATACAAGCGAAAGGCATCTGCACAACCCAATAAAGAAAGTGTAAAATCATACTCACCAGGTCCGAGCCCACTGATGTCAAATGCATTTAATGCAGCGTTGTAAGATGCAGGGCCTGACCAATCACCCGGCTGACTAAGCATCAGCAACGAATCTTCATCGCAGGCAGCAACATCGGGACCAGCCCAAAGCTCCATGATGAATATATCCATCGTGTCAGAACATCCTTCGAGTGTATACACATAGGAGTACGTCTGATTAGATGCTACAAGCCAGGGACGAATTCTTCCAACAATTGAATTGACGATCCCACTCCCCGTCCACACACCTCCGTAAGGACTTGCTACGAGATCAAATTCCTGCGAGCTACATATCGTATCCACATCCGGCATCGTAATGGAAGCGGCTACATTCACTCTCTTATAGCCTATACATCCATTGGGCGCAGTATAGTTTACCACAAATGATCCTGCAACTGCGGGACTAAACAGTCCACTGGCATCTATATGCGGGCCCTGCCATATCCCACCTAAAGGCCTACCGCCATTGACGACAAAAGCAGGGCTGTTGAGACAGGCTGCTTCGATACTGCCTGCATTGACCGGAAGGATGTGCACTGTGTCGTAAGCCTCACAACCATTTGGTGCAACATAGGTGACTATATCCGTACTCAGGTTGATCTCTTGGTTCCATCGCCAAAACTGATACCTGCCTTCCTGCTGAAGCCAATCCGGAATAATCGTGGAATAATATCGTCCGCCCGGAAGACTCGACTGATAAAAATGATCTCCCATACTCGAACATACGGTATCCTCCACGGGATTAAGGATGACAGGATTTTCCAATGGAATATAATTGTACTGATCAGTCGCCGTTTGCAGCGTGACTGGATCAGTCACTGTCACCGATATCATCATAGCGATATCTGTACACACATTGACCTGCTCCTGGTTGAGGGGTGTATGGCTCCACGTATAATCATAGTCCGCACCTGAATCGCCAATGATCGTTACATGAATGACTCCGCAATCCCCTGCACAGGCATCATCCAACAGATCGATTTCTACATCGAATGGACAGTTGATCAGGTCAAAAACGATATTAGTGCTTACATCATGCCATTCATCACACGCATCCTGTATGGCGCCATTAAACAACAATCGGTACGTGCCGGGTTGGGAAAGTGGTGATGCAAAAACAACTTCAAACATCTGTCCCAATTCGCCTGACACACAATCAAGCGGATTGATTTGTGCGATGGAAGGGCCTCCGGGCCCGAGGATCGTAAATTGACCGGCATCCATCATATCGCAATCGACAGGAATGTCAAATTGAAAGGTTATCGCATCCATCGGACAATCTAACACGCTGACTAATTGCAACAAGGGTGGTATTGGTTCGTTTATCTCCACGGTCCAATCCAGTTCCCATCCCTCCGCTACGATATTATCATCACTCGTAAAATGAAAAGTCACACAGCCACTGGTAGCCACCAATATGGGTGGTGGTTGAATAATACCTGTGAGCATAGCAAGCAATGGCGAACCTATATTGGGGCCATCATACACAGCCAGCACATCATACGTCTCTTCCAATGAAAAGAAATTGAAAGCGATGATGATCTCATTTGCATTTTCTACACAGATGGTGAAGGTGTAGATTTCATTATGATTGTATTGTCCTACTTGCGGGCCATTGTCGCTATCGGTCAGCGTTCCTTCGCAGTCATCGACAAGTGCATCTTGCATCATATAGGTTGGCTGTGCATAACCATCCGGTAAAAAGCAAAAAAAGGTCAATAGCAAATACAGCAAAGAAGGAATCCTTTGCCCTATACGGCCTATATGTCTGCTATCTAATAACATTTATTCTCTTGTAATGGCCACAAAGCCTGTTTCAAGCACATTACTTTCATTGCCTGCCCTGTCAATCATTTTTATTTCAAACTTTGTTTGCTCCAATACTCCACTGCCGAAAAGAAACAAGCTGGGAAACTCTATCGTCAGTTCACCCTGGATAGGCACATTGGCATCAGGTGGCGCCAGTGGTCCGACATAAAATCCATCAAAAGCTTCAAGCCTGATATCACGCACATGGAGGGCATACTCTTGAGGGTTTTCAAATCCGACATCACCATCACCATCTTTGTAGCTGATCCTGATCACTAACACATCTTCATATTCCCTGATCGTATCATGAGACAGTTGGAGGAGTTGTATCTCCGGAACATCGGAATATTCAATATCATCGTCTTTTGCACAGGATGCAAAGATCAGCATGCTGCCAACGATGATCAGACTACTCCGCCCAACGAAACGACATATAACTCTTGATGTAAAAAATACCATTGTCTGTAGGAATTTCTGTCACAGGGTTTTGATCGTCCTGTACGTACACTCTGAAATACCATTGCTCCAGCCCGGCATCAAATTCCGTCGCAGGATCAAGGTCTATATAATGCGTATATGCCACTATGTCTCCATAGAATCCCCGCTCGTAACGAGGACTCGCGAGAATCTGTAGGTTTTTTTGCGTTGCACCAACAAAATCATTGGGATTGACTGAAAATGCAATGCGGTTGTACAGCAATTCTTCAGGCATCAGTATGTCATGACTGAAGGCAAAGTAAAAACGTACAGCAGATGCATCTGCAGGCATGATGATCGGCCCGGTGTCGCCGCTTCGATCCATCCATTGATCTGCCTCGGATGTACCTGCACCCAATAGTTCAGGGGCAGGATAATTGACCTGACGGATATTGCCCATGATATCAGGAGCGCCGTTGTTGATCCATGTTTGAATATTGTTGATGTATTGATCTTTTTTCTGTGGCCAGTCAGAGTCCACTTCGACCTGGATAGGCATAGCAGGACCGAGAAGATTTTTTAACCTGCCCATGATGACAGAGGCCTGTGCATTAAATGGTTCTACACGAAAACTATAATTCCCATCATTTTTAATCGGCTTCTGGTACACCAGCGTATTATATGCGCTATGGAGTGTCCTGTAATCAGGCTCAAAAGTACCATCATGACAACCAGAGTTTGCGCATGTGGGTTTTAAAATGTTTTGATAAATCCCGGCTATCGAATTGGGTTCAGGATTAATAATTTGAAGTTTGACAGTATCCTGGTTGACGACCTGATCATCAAACGGATTGACAGGGTCATCCTCCTTGCATGCACTCCAGAGCAGCAATATAAATCCAACCAAACTCACAAGTTGTAAACGCTTCATCTATATCCTGTCAAAAAGTGAACGGGCTGTTGGATCCAGTAACCCTTTTCCGGCTACGATATCCTTTATTCCAAATAAATCCGCTATCGTCGGTACGATATCAGAAGCATCACCGACAGGCATCTCCGGATTACCAACTCTTAGACCTCCATCGATACCAGGCCCTGCCATCAAACTGAAGATGCGTCTGGTGTTTTCATTATTTCCTGAGTGATCATACGCGTACCAGTCGTTATCATCCTGGATAGGATTATGCTCAAGATCGCGGCCATGCTCGGGCATGACGATCATCGTGGTCTTACCTGCCATTTCGGGGATACGTTGTATCTCTCTCCAAAGAAATCCAACACCATGATCAGCCCTGTGAAGATTCTTCAGGTAAGAAGTATAATCACCATGGCAGACATCGATATTGGTCATATCCACGACCATCAGTTTGGGTTTAAACCAATTGAGTATTTCCACGGCAAATCCGATGGTTTTAAGGTCGCCATTGTCATTGACTGGTGGCAATAATACAGAACCACTATTTACTTTTTGAAAGGTATTGCGTACAAACTCTTTGATGTTGTTCTCTTCATCATTGTCATTATATAAATGGGAAATCTCAAGTCCTCCCTGCTGGAAATTCTGATTGAGAAATTCACGCATCTCGAGGATATTGCCCCACTCTGTCTCCGGGTGATAATTTTTAAAATTCATGAAATGTTCCATGCCTGGGGAACCGAAGGTGGTCGTAGGCGCTATGAAATTGCCTCCATACCTCCTGCCGTAATCTTCATTGGCAGAATAATTGAGCAGCGTACGTGAGCCGCTGATATTGACACTGACAAACCAGGTATCGGTTGCTTTAAAACCTGCATGTCTCCGTAGATATTCAAAGATGGTAGGTGATGTAGGTCGGCTTCTCAAGCCCTGGGTAAAATCATAATTGCCTGAAACACCTGTGCTGAGTCCATTAAAATGTCCGGCCCCTCCTTTAGAAAAACGAACCTCCGGAAATAAAGTGCCGATCTGATCAAGGGGCGTCTGCAAAATCGGACCTATGGGAATACCTCCGATGATATTATTGACCGTATCATCGAGACCATAGGCGATTTTATCATTTGGTGGAGCGCCTGTCAGCATGTTATACATGATATTGCCTTCCACATTTTCATTTTGCCCTTCCGCCAGATAGCGCTGAAGCACGGACTCCTGCTGTCGCACACCTCCGGCAAAAAGGACGAAGACCACATACTCCGCCAGCGGCGGCTTGGTGGTTGCACTCAGCAAACCGGATGGCAACAGATAAGGCATCGACAACGTCCCGGCGGAGGCAAGTGTAGATGTTTTTATAAAATTTCTTCTTTTCATGATCTCCGGGCTTAGTAGTGAACGTGTTCATTAGAGGTTGCAAAAGAAAAGTATACCAGTTCAGGTGTGAGGGAAGGTCTGCTTTCGATATAATTGATCATCCATTGCAATTCGGCTTCAGTGGGTTGTCGTACCAGAAATCGTGAATAGGTTTCGCGAACAAACGTTTCCGGATCACTTCGCATTGATTCTTCAGAAGGAAGTTTGACATCTGGGTCATTCATGTATTTACTCACCAGGATATCATAGGCTACTTGTTTGTCACCGATAGATTCAATGGCATTCAGTGCCTGCAACATTTGATTAGGCCCGATCGCTTTTTGAAACATATTAGCATACAAGATGGAGATATACTGCGCATGCGTTTTGGGCTTATCTTTTTCTGAATTTACAGGTGTGATATCCACATCGTCGATGCCATATACGTAGTAATTTTCGGAGCAGGAACTGAAGAGCACGAATCCGAAGAGCCCAAGGATACAAATCATCCGAAAGAGCGGCCTACCTGAAATTTGCATATTCATCAGTGACAAGTATTTGAGCTATTAACGAATTGATATCTTTTGAATTGATGTAACCGGGCAACAACGTCACCACCTCACCGCTTGTCGGAGGTCTGCTGAGAAAAACCTGAAAGCACCAGATCAACATGCCTTCATACATTTCATTAGATTCTGTCAGTATACGGATGTAATCATTTTTATCAGACCCCACGGCGCCAAAAAGCTCAGCCGTCTGGTTGTATTCCATCATCGCAAAGGCTTCATCATATTCCTGCAGGGTAGGTAGTCGCCAGAGCAGTTGATCAAATGTCGCCCTGACAAAATTGAAGGTATTCATATTGATGATATCATAGATCCCATTGTCGATCATAAAGGAATACATCTGATGGTAAGCGATCAATCCATCGTAGAGCGACTGCCTGCTATCCAGTGCTGCAGTATATCTTCTGATTTCATTTTGTTTTGCATAAAAACCGTCCCAGTTGCCCTCCAGAGAATCCTTTAAGGCCCCAAATTCCAGAATACCTTTCCGCAACTCCACTTCGCTGTCGGCAACCCCTTCCAGGCATCGTACCTTGGCCAGATTGTAGAGGTTTTGTACAAAGGCCGCTTTGTAGGAAAATTCATTTTCACGATAAGTCGTGTCGGTCATGAGGTTATAAATAATGCTGTCGCGAGTTTCCCTCTTCAACCCGCCTGCCTTCAATCGTTCTACTTCCGCGACCAATTCGTTGTCTAAGGGTTCACGGCCGATGATGTCGATGTAGAGCCTATTGACATAGTTCTCAATCTTGATATCAGAAATATTGAAAGTGGAATAGGGGGTATTGCCATCGATGACAACGAGTTCTGTTGAACATGACATCATGGTCACCACACTGAAAAAAAGCAAAAATTGAGGCCACACGCTTTTCATATCGTCTTTAAACTAATTGCTATAAAGGATACCTGCAAGATACTTATCGTTGCCTGCGGGATTGATCATAGTAAACCCTGAGAATATTTCAGGCTCCTGATTGGGTGTGAAGCCTAAAACTAACCCAAACTTTGGAATCCGCGACATGAAGGTGCCAGAAGTCTCCTTTAAAGAGGGATTGAGGCAATCCATTGCACATATCAATCCAACATAGTTGACTGTTTTATTCCTTTCCGGAAAGCTGATGGTGAATGAGATATAATGGCTATCGGGCTAAAGTCCAGTACCTTATACCATTCTGATATGGTGATATTTCCAAATATTCATCGTGTGCCTGATATCAAACAATGATTTTTGTCTACTTTTAAAGTGCGAAATAAAGGGAACGCTACATGCGTAGTGTACAATACCATTGATCTTTAATCAACCACTAATGAAATCACTCGCCCTTAGGCTGTTTGTTTTATTCCTATTCACGCCGCTCACTTTCGATGCGCAGATAAATGACTGCTCAGAGGCCGCCATTGTCTGCAGTAGTGATGATCTTGCTTTTAACCCGGATGGTCCTGGATACAATGATTACATAGATCCTGACAACATCCCTGGCTGCATCACGGCTTTAGAGCAGAACTCAGCATGGTACTATTTTCAAATCAGTCCAAGCGCTCCACCTGATTTAGTTTTAGGATTTACGATCAGTCCAAACGGAGGTTTTGGTGAAGATTATGACTGGGCATTGTATGGTCCTGATGTGGATTGTGGAAATCTTGGCGCTCCTATACGCTGTTCCTCTTCAAGTGCACAATGTGGTTTCTGCCCTGAGACAGGAATGGGTATGGGCACCACAGATGTTTCTGAAGGACCAGGAACGGGTGATGGATTTGTAATGACACTAGTGGTTCAGCCGGGACAGGGTTTTTACCTGATGATAGATAACTGGCTGGGTACCACCAATGGATTTGTCCTGACCTGGACGGGTTCAGCTGCACCTTTTCTTAATTGTGAAGCAAAACCTCCTTGTTCGGTAGGTGCATTAGCTGGAGTAGATTTTTCAGTCTGTGAAGGTGACACTGATATCCAGTTAAATGGACAGAGCACCGGAACAAATGGAGCGGAAACTTATGCCTGGACAGGCACAAATGGTGGAACTGCTTTCCTCAGCGATCCTGATATCGCCGACCCTACGATCACCATACCGCTTGGTTTTACTGGCACGATCACGTATATGCTCTCTGTCACAGAAGATACTTGTACTGGCGTAGATGAATTTTTGCTAACCGTGAACGCTTTGCCAAATATCACGATCAACCAGATCGGTCCATTCTGCCCGGATGATCTGCCCCAGGCTTTGTCGGCTACTCCTCCCGGAGGAACATGGAGCGGTGCTTCAACCGGCAATACCTTTAATCCCATGACAAACGGACCCGGTATCCATACTGTATTTTATACCTACACCAATGTCGCCGGTTGCACCAGTATGGAATCCAGCGACATTGTAGTGCATGCCAGTCCTGAAGTCACCATTGATCCTGATCCAGCTGAATTTTGCGATAGTGATGGCTCTATTTTAATAACCGCAACAGGTAGTGGCGGGGCTGGTGGTTATGAATTTAATTGGAATACGCCATCAGGAATGGACGTTGGGAATACGTATAATGCTACACTGTCCGGTCCGCATTTTGTCACCGTGACAGACGACAATGGTTGTATCAATACAGGAGTCGTCATGGTCACAGCGCATCCAAACCCGGAGGTAGAAATTATCGATCCCGGACCGATCTGTGTACGGGTTGAGTTTTTTACGGTTATGGCCACTCCAACTGATGGAACCTTTGATGGCACCATCATATCCCCCTTTGGAGATATGAATCCAAATTTGATTCCTCCCGGCACGTATACCATTACGTACGACTATACAGACTCAAACAATTGCAGTGGCTCTGATAGCGAAACCATCACGATCATACCGATTCCAGAATCGATTCCGGACAACACTGGACCGGTGTGTGAAGGCCAGCCGTTCACATTGACCGGAGAAACCAGTGGCACCGGAGCATCCATATTATATCATTGGGAAGGGCCTGGCGGGTATTCGTCTGATCTGCAAAACCCCATGAATGCTACACTGGGTGGCACGTATACGCTGGAGGTAACGATTGATGGTTGCCCCTCTGATATAGCAGTGACCACTGTCATCGTCCATAGCCAGCCTGAAGCCTTTGCGCTCAATGGAGGTCCATACTGTAATGGGCAAGCGGTTCAATTATTTGGCAGCACAAATGCATCCGGCAATACAGTCACCTATGCATGGACTGGACCTAATGGATTTACATCAAATGTCCAGAACCCAATCAATGCTACTGCAGAAGGTATTTATACCTTAATCGTCAACGTAGATAATTGTTCTTCACTTCCTGTGACCACGGAAGTGATATTCAATACACCACCTGATGCTGTCGCTACTAATTCCGGGCCTTATTGCGCAGGCGAGGCTGTTGAATTATTTGGAAATACAACTGCACCGGGCACTTTAATCACCTATAACTGGAGCGGTCCAAACGGATATGTCTCCACTACACAAAATCCAAACGATGCAGTGCAACCGGGCTTGTATCAACTTGTCGTGAATGTAGATGGTTGCAATTCACCCACCACCCCTACGACAGTGACGATCAACAGCCTGCCTCAACCTGTCATCACCGGACCAGTTGCTTTTTGTATCGGCAATTCCGCGATCCTCGATGCAGGGGCAGGTTATAGTAACTATCTCTGGGATGATGCCAGTATCAATCGTACGCTTGCAGTGTTTACGTCAGGCACACACTTTGTTACGGTGACGGATGCCAATGGATGTGCAGGTCAAGCCTCTTTTACAGTATCAGAAATTCCCTCGCTTACACCCGTCATCTTAGGCAATCTGGTTTTTTGTGCAGGATCAAGTACCATCCTTGACGCGGGTGCAGGCTATACAAGTTATGAATGGTCCACAGGAGGAATGAGTCAGACAATAACGGTCACTACCGGCGGCAATATCGGCGTGATCGTTACGGATGCCGATGGCTGTAGTGGATCAACAAACATTACGACCACCGTTAATCCTAATCCTACTGTCGTCATTGGTGGCTCCACCACGTATTGCATAGGTGGATCAACGATACTTGATGCAGGGGCAGGCTATACAACCTATACCTGGAATACCTCTGAAACTTCTCAAGCCATAACGGTCTCAGCTCCGGGGTCATTTACTGTCGATGTGATAGACGGTAACGGATGCACAGTATTTGCTTCTGTCAATGTAACCGAGAGTACTTCCTTAAGTCCAGTCATCACCGGAAATAATGCATTTTGTGAAAACGGAAACACAACGCTCAATGCCGGTTCTGGTTTTGCAACGTACGCTTGGTCAGATGGATCAACAAACCAGATATTAATTGTGGATTCGGCCGGCATATATGCAGTGACCGTTTCTGATGGGCAGAGTTGCTCAGGAGAGGCTACAGTTACGATTAGTGAAGTGCTGCCTCCCACTGCTCAATTACAGCCAACAACAACATTGTGTAATACGACCGCCGGTGGATCAATTATCAATCTTTATAGTCTCATTCTTTCGGGGAATGCAACGGGTAGCTGGGATGATGTGGACAATTCCGGTGCTGTAGGGTTATTTACAAACCTCAATTTTAACAATATCGCTGCAGGGGATTATCGTTTTACGTATACGACCAACTCGGCCATCGCTCCCTGTCCTGAAACGGATTATCAAGTCATCGTAACTATCCTTGACTGTACATGTCCTGATGTATTCTTTTTCAATGCAGCGCCCTTGTGCAATGCTGGTGATGTACTTGATTTAAATTCTATTGAAAATACAAGTGAACCCGGTGACTGGGTTATAACACTATCTCCTGCAGGTACAAATCCTGCTACGTTGAGCGGCAGTGTCTTTGATGCCACCTCTAGTGATCCCGGAACATATACGCTTGAATACACATTACAAAACCAACCACCACCAGGATGTCCGATTGATTTCCAGATCATGATAGAGGTGAATGCATCAGTGGATGCAGGCATGGCTTTGCAACCCGTTGACTTTTGCATTGCAGAGAATCAACTGATCGATCTGACAAGCCTAATCAGTGGTGAGGACCCCAATGGTACATGGAAGGAAACATCAACCACTCCTTCACAAGGTGCTGCTTTTAATGCAGTCAATGGAACCTTTCAAACTGTCAATCAGGGGGCAGGGACCTATACCTTTGAATATGAACTTCTCTCAAACGGTACTTGTCCTGATGATGCAACTGAAGTGACAGTCATCATCAATCCGATACCGACGGCTATGGTGGATGATTTTGTAGCGCTCGATTGTACTAATCCTATCCAAAGTCTTAATGCTACCGGCTCATCCTATGGGTCTGGTTTTGATATTATATGGACAGGTCCCGGCATCATCGCTGATGGCAATGAAAATACATTGTCGCCTACGATCGATCAGGCTGGCATGTACGTCCTGACCATCACAAATACACAGTCCGGCTGCATCAATGCAGCCTCTGTGAATGTCATCGCTAATACAGACGCACCTACCGGCGCATTGATCAGTAGTGATGACCCTTCCTGCTTTGGCGATCAAAATGGATATATTCATGTCGACCAGGTGCAAGGAGGCGATTCGCCATACCAGTTTAGTTTAAATACTGCGGCTTTCGGAAACAATAATGTATTCAACAATCTTACTGCAGGCGGGTATACGATCGATGTCGTGGATGCAAATGGTTGTAAATGGGATACCACCATTACACTTGTTGAACCGGGAGTGATTACGATCGACCTGGGACCAGATATTGAACTAGGACTTGGTGAGCATGGTATGGTCCAGGCCATTGTCAATCTGGCACCAAATCAAATGGATACTTTAATCTGGTCACCGGATAAGATCATCGAATGTATTGATTTTGTATGCCTGGAAGCAAATGTCTATGCGTCTAATTCGGTGACCTTGAGCGCCACCGTATATGATCTCAATGGATGTGCAGCGACCGATGACATCTTTGTCCTCGTGAATAAAATCCGCAAGGTGTATGTTCCCAATGTCTTCTCGCCAAATGGGGATGGTATCAATGATATATTCTTCATCATGGGTGATGAAGATCAGATTGTAGGGATCAAAAAATTCATGGTGTTCAGTCGCTGGGGAGAAACTATTTTTGAAACATTGGATTTCTTACCAAATGATGACACGAAAGGATGGGATGGTTATTTCAAAAATGAAATGATGAACCCCGGTGTCTTCGTCTACTATGCTGAAGTGGAATATATCGATGGATTTGTCCAGGTCTTGACCGGTGATGTGACCATCATGAAATAAGGACCTAATAACATAAGCCATGGGCGTATTGCATCCGCTCATGGCTTATGCTATTAAATCCAATCTATATGTTCGCGTGTCAAACCTGATACAGTGTCCCCTGTATTGAGCGTAGAGGCAGGCTCAAATAACATGACTGAAACTTCTTCTATCGCTACGGGTCGATGCTCTACGCCTTTCGGGACAATAAGAAACTCATGCTCGTGGAGTTCGACGACTTTGTCCCGAAATTCCATGCTGAAGTGACCTTTCAGCACGAGGAACATCTCATCCTCTTCATCATGTTTATGCCAGACAAATTCTCCTTTAAACTTCACCAGTTTAACATGCTGTCCATTTAATGCTCCGGCAATCCGAGGATGCCAATGATCCGTGATGAGTGAAAGTTTTTCGGCAATGTTGACCTTTTCCATAGCGTGAAGGTATAAAAGCTAAAATCAATTAAATGGTCATGATCAGGAATCAATACTTACTTTGATGTAAAGGTCATCGAGATGTTAAAAGCCATGTTTTCCGATGCCTTAGTGGAAGCATATGGACCATACCTGTAGAAGGCTCCGGCGCCAAAACCAAGGTACGCCACATTGAGATAATTAACCCATGTCGGCTAATCTGTGCTTTGAAAAGTAATAGTTAATACTTTCTGAAGTATCTATACCTAAACTTAACAGAAAAATTACCGGCTCCTTCCAATCAGTACATAGTAGGCTTCTACTTTTGTCTTCCAATTCTCTACCCGATGCGCTCTTCTACTTTATTATTGTGTTACCTGATACTTGTTAGAAAAAGAATCCAATTCGCACAGGCCACCGGAACCTGGAGATATCTTTTGATCCTCTTGATTACGTTCCTTTTCTCACAGGTAGCTTTGCGAGCTCAACCTTACTTGTCAAATGACACTCCACCATCCTGTTATGAAATAGATGCCCATGTACGAAATGGCATCAGTGACTATGAAGGCGCCCTGTATACACCAAGTACGCCTTATATCGGACAGCCGGGCGGCACAAAATGGAAGATGAACCCTGCAGGCAAACCGGTATGGAACAGCAATGGCAATAGGTATGGTGACATTCATTCTTTTCTCTTTACCTATAACGCAGGAACTGGGACGACTGGCTGGAACATTGATTTTAACAGGGATGGTGATTACGCCGACTACAAGGAATCCGTGACGAATGTAGCCCCGACATTGGTGGGTAAAGGATTTCAATATATCAACCTTCTGGCGCAGGGAAATGTCTATGGCATGACGGTTAACGTCACGGATTTCACCATTAATGGCTTGGACTTTGGCTCTTATGCCTCCTCGAGTAATACACCGGTATCTGTTTTGTTTGAGGATACCTCAGGGATTTTTAATGATATAGTTGTCACAGGTCATTTTTCATTCTCTGGATCTGGAAGCACCGAACGGCCAAGAATATGGATACAACTCGGGGAATCAAATATTGCACCGACCTGCACCCTTACGAGCCCTGTGACGGGTTCAGAATACATCACAGCTTCTACGATCACCCTCGCAGCAACGGCTCTTGATCCAACAGGAAAAATTGACGTGGTGGAATTCTATGATGGAGACTACAAAATCTGTGAGGATGCGACATCTCCATACACATGTCAATGGAGTAATATTCCTTCCGGTGTGCGAACCTTGCGTGCCAAAGCGATAGATCATCATGAAGCATTTGCTATCTCAAGTCCGGTTTTTATTATTGTTTCCGGTGATCCTATCCCGCCACCGCCTCCAGGTAATGGCCCTTATATCGTCAGTCCTATCAACGGATCTATACTTTATGATCCAGATACCATAAAGATCGTAGCCGCGATTGTCAACCCTCTTGATTCAGCTTATCGAATGGAATTTTTTCGGGACGATACGAGCCTAGGGATAGATAGTATGACTCCATATGTAAATACTTCTTTACTCAATCCTGCTATGGGCGCATACACCATCAAAGTAAAATCCACAGATCAGGTTGGTATTGTATCGGAATCTGATGCGGTCAATTTTACGGTGCGATGTATCCGTGAAGACATCAACATCGATGGCGTGGTCAACACTATTGATTTCCTTTTGCTTTTAAGTGCCTATGGTACAAATTGCACGGGAGGATGCCCTGCTGATTTTAATGACGACCGGGTAGTCAGTGCAATAGACTTTCTTCGCTTGCTGGCTGTTTTTAGATATTCCTGTCTTTGATATAGTTGATGCGTTCTTTCATTGCAGAAAATGTGACAACTTCCTATAAAACCAATAATCCGATTTCCTTCAGCTTTTCCATTACACTTCCATACCAAAAGAGCGTAAAATCATGGAGTTCGTTTTTTTCAAAATCATGTTGCAATTGTTGATACGTCAATACTGAGGATGTACCGGGCATCATTGACATCAGTATTATCTCCAGCCATTTTCCTTCAGCGGCGGGACAAGGTATGTCAATCGTTTCCCTTTTGGTCGATACCTGCAGCACTGCCTGCAGCGCATCGTACGCAACAGGCCCACCTAACCAAACAATCTGGTGACTTGCTTTCATGTCCCTGCCTCGTGGCCTTACGAGATATCCATCGATCAGATCAGCAGGTAATGAAGTCTGCGGCACAGGCTGATCAAACCAATTCTGCAGGGGATGATCAAGACATGCACCATGCATATAGTTGTATAGTGATTTTCGCAAACCCTCCCCGAATTGATCATGATCTGCACCGGTGGGATCCTCGTGCTCTAAATCGTTGTTGGCAAATGTTCCCAACGCTGTCGTCCGTATCTTCACTTTAAACTGATCCGGATACAAACCCACCGGGCTATGCGCTGTCACGGCAAGGCGATGCCAAAAAGCAGACTGCAAAATACCTTGTTCAAACATCTGTCTGACGACCTCAAGCGAATCAATCGTCTCCTGAGCGGTCTGCGTGGGAAAGCCATACATCAGGTAAGCATGCACCATCATTCCGGCACGGTTGAAATTTTCATTCACAACAGCTACCTGTTCTACGGTAACGCCTTTTGCAATAAGCTGAAGCAACCGGTCTGAAGCGACTTCCAATCCACCCGAAACTGCGATACAACCTGAAGCGGCAAGCAAACGACACAAATCGTAGTGAAAACTTTTTTCAAAACGAATATTTGTCCACCAACTAACGACCAGTTTTCTGCGTAAGATTTCAAGCGCTACTGCTTTCATCAACGCTGGAGGTGCGGCCTCATCCACAAAATGAAAACCTCTCTCGCCGGTTTGGTCTATCAGGGTTTCCATTCTATCTACAATCAGTGAAGCGGATGACCCTTCGTAGTTTTTGATGTAATCAAGCGAGATGTCACAGAAAGTGCATTTACCCCAGTAACAACCATGCGCCATTGTCAGTTTATTCCACCGGCCATCACTCCACAACCGATGCATCGGATTGGTGATCTGGATGACCGACAAATATTTTTTAAGCGGCAGGTCACTGTAATCAGGTGTCCCTACGTTTTCTTGTTTGACATCACCTAATAAACTTCCATTGCAATATGTCACAGCGCCATCCACTAATGTAAAAGTTCTTTTCAGCAAAGAACGATCTAAACTGCCTTCGAGGTAAGACAAGATGGTCATCAACGGCGTCTCTCCATCATCAAGGCATACAAAGTCAACAAATTCGAAAACGCGGGTCTCTGAAAGTGAACGCAATTCCGTATTGGGATAACCGCCTCCCATCACGACTTTGATCGCCGGATGATTTTGCTTCAACCATTGTCCACATTTCAGCGCTGCGAAAAGATTTCCGGGAAAAGGAACAGACAGGCAAACAATCGTGGGCTTGTACGTGTCTATAGATTCTTCCAGGATAGTGAGCATGAGCTCTGCCACCATACCTGTGGCATTCTGAAGCTCAAAATATAAGGCGTCAAACGATTGCGCTGACATCCCGAGCCGTTCCGCATAGCGACTGAAACCAAAATGAGGATCTACGACTTCTTTTATAAAATCACTCAGATCTTCAAGATAGAGCGTGGCAATATGTCTTGCCTGATCCCTGATCCCCATCGTGCCGAAAGCCCATTCCAGGTCTTCTGTTTGTTCAAATTTGGAAGCCTCCGGCAGGAAATTGCGCTGACAAATAAAATGTGCCAGTGTTGGATCTTCGTCCTG
>JBBRDL010000075.1:0-20168 GCA_038203965.1 Chitinophagales bacterium
AAATTGCTTGATGGCCACGCTGTAAAATAAAAATGCCACCAAAAGGTGGCACGGTGATTTGTTGGCGGAGGAGGAGGGATTCGAACCCCCGAAGGCTTTTACACCTTGCCGGTTTTCAAGACCGGTGCAATCAACCGCTCTACCACTCCTCCGGGCAACTTTTGTTTGCGAACGGAGCGCAAATATAGAATCTTTTAATTTTTCAAACATAATGAAGTCTGAAATCTAGACCCAGACTTAGGTATATCACACATTATCAAAGTTTTAAAACAATATTGTTTAGTCTTAAAAGCTATTCCTTGGGAAAGATTTTTAAAATAACCCTGTCCCAAACCCTCTTATTTAATTAGTCAGATCAAATCACTGCATTCTAAAATTATTTGAGGTTTTATTCCCTGAATATGGCTCTTGTCTGATATCCCTTCTTGTCCCAGAAGCTCAAGCAGATGCAAATTAGGCATCTATATGGCGATAATACATTAAGGTCTTTCATCGCTACTCCTCGGCAAAAGAATTTGGTGCCGCTTTTCCTATAGCATTTACTGTACTTTTAACCAAATTTCATAACATGATTATACGATGCCTTTATTCGCTTAACATATTGGTTCTTCTGTCCAGTTTGCAGTTATTTTCAGGTGACTTGCACAGCCAGATCACCTGGAATGACCCCATAGAAGTAGCTCCCTTCTCTTTCGGAAATATCCGTCCAAGGATCACCACCAATGCCTCCGGTGATGCAATCATGATCTGGGGGAAATCTTCAGATCTCATGTTTACCAGATGGGATGGAACAGCCTTTAAAACACCAGTCAAACTAAATCCAAATGGAGTGATTATCGCATCTGCCACCTGGATGGGTCCGGAAATAGCAGCACATGGCGATACAGTCTATATTGTTTACAAACAAAAACCGGAGGATCTGGCTTCAAGCCATATCTGGCTATTGAGATCATTTGATGGAGGTGCGACCTTCTTAGCTCCAGTCCAGGTTGAAAATACAGAGACAGACAAGTCCCGGTTTCCAACCATCACAACAGACGATCAAGGAAATCCGATCGTTGCCTTTATGCGATTCAATGCAAGTTTCCTTGAAGCAAGATGGGTGGTCACAAGATCGTATGACTATGGAGAGACTTTCACCACCGATGTTCTTGCCAGCGGATGGAGCAGTCAGCAATCTGTAGTATGTGATTGTTGCCCTGCCACTATACATAGTAAGGGTAATGATGTAGTCGTTGTCTATCGTGACAACGATGATAATCTACGGGACAGTTGGGCAGGCTTCTCATCAGATGGCGGAATAACCTTTACAAGGGGTGTCAATATTGATCAAAACGGATGGCTGATTGCTGCCTGCCCATCTTCTGGTCCGGATGCAGTCATTATAGGCGACACTTTGTATTCTACCTTTATGAGTGCTGCCAGTGGGAAGGCTCTCGTTTATTACAACGCAACGCCATTCAATGATCTTTCCACTCCGCCATCAACACCTGTTCCCGGAACAGGTGATGGCCTTCAACAAAATTTCTCCCGTTTCGCTTCGTACGGACGCACTGCTGCCTTGTTATGGCGTTATTCTGCTGCGTTTTCTACCGGCCTCGCTTTACTGTTTACCGAAGATATAACCAGTGGTTTTTCAAGTTCATCCGATACCGTGGCTTACAGTCAGGTCGAAAACGGCGATGTAGTTGTAACAGATTCTGAAGTAATGGTTGCATGGCAGGACAACGAGTCCTCTACCGTAAAATTCAGGAGTGGTACTTACGAAACGTCTACAAGCCTTGAAGAAGAAATCACAAACACACCACTTGCCTTCTACCCTAACCCTGTGTCAAGTGAATTAATACTCTATACAGCCGCTGCTCGCATAAGCATTACAGACTTGGCTGGCAGGGTTATTCTTACTGGAAAAGGGAGTCAAATGGATGTGCGTTCCCTGGCGACCGGGATGTACTTTATATCCACTGAACAAGGCTGGGGGAAATTTCTTAAAAACTAATACACAGCGCTTTAAAAGAGATCCTATCCAGTATTAGCGGAAACGAGATTACAACCAATTTATCCATTAAGAATGTCCGGATTACCGGTTGAAAACTTATTCTATCTTCACCGCACTATTTCAGTCATTCACCTGTAGTCAAATGATCGTTTTTATCCTCACTTTCTATTTAAGTCACCTCACATAAAAAACAAACAAATGAAGTTATATCAAACATTAGCGGGTATAGTTTTCACTATGCTACTTTCTTTTTCTCTCCAGGCACAGACAGATATGATCTGGGACACTCATGGAGTCGGCTTCACGGTGCCGGATGATTTTAAAATCGAAGAAAACAATGCTGAAGAATTTACTGCCGGAAATGACTATATGTTCCTCAGCATCCTGCCGATACAAGACGAATGGATCAATGAAGATGACCTCGCTGATGCCGTCGTAGAAATGGCAGAAGGGATGGAATACGATCGTATCCAAGAAGGAGATGCTATCGAAATAGATGACTTCACCGGGTATTATATCAAAGGAAGGAAAGACGGAGCGAATGCCGTATTCTTTGCCCTACTAGACAAAGAAAGCAGTACCAATCTCCTCCTGGTGATCGTTTATGCTGATGAATATGAAGATGCTGCAGTAGATATCGCTGTCAGCATTTATGCTTATGACTAATATCCCCGGGTTAAATGGATTGATAGCAAAAACGCGCTTTTACAAATCTGTAGGAGCGCGTTTTTTAGTTCAGGAGATTTATGTGTACTTTCATGATCCCCATCGTCACCCTTCAGAAAGAACAAATGTCAGGAAAGGCTACTCTACTCCTTCTTTTACCAGCGTTGATCCTGCTTTGCAGCCATATTCCTGGTCAATCTCAGAATCTGGTGCCTAATCCAGGTTTTGAAACCTTTTCAACCTGTCCAACTGGTTATAATGGAATTTGTGATGGATACGGACCACCCTGGGTCTGCCCTACGATAGGTTCATCCGATCTATTCAATGCCTGCGGCAATCCTTCCATGACAGGCGTTCCTGATAATGCAATTGGGACCCAGGACGCACATACCGGTGTAGGTTATGGCGGTTTCATAGGGCGTTGGAATAATCCTGCTAATTATAGAGAATATTTACAGATTCAATTAAGTCAACCACTTATTGCAGGCACGTGGTACTATGTTTATTTCTATCTCAGCGTAGCTGATTCCGGTTGTGGCATTGAACGCATCGGCGCGCATTTCTCAGCTACAGCACCCTTTCAAGGAAATTTCAACCCTTTATTACTGACACCCCAGGTCGAATCAAATAATGGATTCATATCAAATAGTGAAGGTTGGGATCTGGTCGGCGGTTGTTTTGAAGCAGTGGGTGGAGAATTGTATCTGACTATAGGAAATTTCCATAACGATAATGAAACCCCACTGGATCCAGATTGCACAAATAGTTATAATTACTATTATATAGACGATGTATCCGTTATGGAAGGAATGGCACCAGAAGAAATCTTCCTTGATCTGGGCGGACCCATTGAAGAATGCTTCTCGTATGAGATCGATCCTATGCATGATGGACCTATTTTTCAATGGAGCGATGGTTCTGAAGGACCGACGTTAGTCGTGACAGAAAGCGGAACGTATACGCTGACCGTAACGGATGGATGTAATCTTGGAATTGATTCTATTGAGGTGATCATTAATGGCAATTATCCACCGGTAGATTTAGGGCCTGAAGAAGTTACTATATGTAATGGAGATGAATATACCATCTCCCTCGATCCCGATATCTATGAATATGAATGGCAGGATGGTTCGAATGATCCTGAATATGTCATTACCACCACAGGCACCTATTCTGTCACACTCGATGATGGCTGCGTGAGTACGTCTGATGAAATAGATGTCATTGTCCTTGATCCTCCTTCACCCTTTTCATTGGGGGAAGACACGATCCTTTGTTTTGGTGATGAATATTTAATCTCATTCGATCCGCTGCTTGGCGATTTTCTCTGGCAGGACAATAGTTCATCATCAACATTACTTATCTCCAATGGCGGCACCTATTCGCTTACGATCAGCAATATCTGTGGCATGGAAAGTGATGAAATAGAAGTTACTGACCTCGATGTCCCGGAGATTGAAATCGGTCCAGATGAACTTACTATCTGCAGTGGTGAAATTCTTGATATCGAAATCGATCCTGACCTAGGTGACATACTCTGGCAGGATGGAAGTTCGGAACCTAATTATGAAATTACAACATCTGGCATTTATAATGTTTTTGTGACAAATGAATGCGGCACTGGTTCAGATCAGGTGGAAGTTTTTGTCATCATTTCACCGAATGTAGAATTAGGACCTGATACCACCTTATGTGCCGGTGAAACATTGTTGTTGACGACAAATGAATCTGGCCCTTATCTATGGCAGGATAATTCCACCGACAATCAATTCCTGGTCACCGGTCCCGGTACATATTCATTGTCGATTGCCAACTTCTGTGGTACAGCTTCAGATAATATTAATGTGAGTTATATTCCTGATATCCTCCCGATTGATTTTGGTCCTGATGTCAGCTTATGTCCCGGTGAACAAATCGTCCTTTATGCAAACAATCCGAATGCAACCTATCTGTGGAGCGATTTTTCGACAGCGGATTCTTTGCTTGTGATTGCATCAGGTACTTATCACCTTCAGGTATACAATGATTGTGGTCTGGAAGCTGATACGATTGTGGTCATGGTCAACGATAGCCCACCACAATTAGACCTGCCTCCTCAAATGAGTTTGTGCCAGGGCCAGGATCTAACGTTAGATGCTGCTATCGGGGGTGTCTCTTATCTCTGGAATGATAATTCCACCAATCAACAACTCCTTGTCACTACTTCAGGCACTTACATCCTGACTGTGAGCAATGCATGCGGGACAGATGTCGATACGACCATCGTGCTTGATGGTGGTCCTGCCCCACTGGTAGAACTTGGAAATGATATTCAATTATGCGCCGGAGATGTTCTATTGCTTTCACCTGTATTTTCAAATGTCGATACATGGCTTTGGCAGGATGGTTCTACATTATCCACCTATAATTTGACTGCTGCAGGGGCTATCACCGTGGAGGTTACCAATTCCTGCGGCACATCATTTGATACGTTGCAAGCGACCTTACTTCCAGCCACACCCCCACTCGATCTGGGTAATGACACTTCGTTGTGTTCCGGTGAAACATTTGTACTTACCATTAATACTCCCGGGATAAACATTCTTTGGCCTGACGGATCGACCAATCCGGATTACACAGTTTCCACTACAGGAATAGTATTTGCAGAAATATCCAACAGCTGTGGGTCTTCCTTTGATACCTTGCAGGTTGATGCACTGCCGGCTATTCCATTACTTAATTTGGGTCAAGATCAGTCTCTTTGTCCGGGAGAAATCATTACCCTTGCTCCTGGCATTTCTAATGTCCAATATCTCTGGCAAAATGGATCCACAGCCAGTACATATCAATCAACGCAGGAAGAAACGATAATTCTCATCATCACAAATGATTGTGGCTTCTCTACAGATACACTTGAGATCATTGAAAATACGCAAGGTCCGCAACTCGATCTCGGTCAGGACATTCAGGTATGCAGTGGCGAAATCGTGATCATCGAATCCGGCATATCAGGCGTAAACTTCGTTTGGCAGGATGGCTCGGCAGATCCTGACTTTACCACAACACAATCAGGGACCTTTTATCTTGACGTAACTAACAATTGCGGGTCAGCTACGGATACCATCGTCGTTGACATTTCCGGTGTGCCCCCCACACCGGTATTAGGTCCCGATACATCCTTGTGTGAAGGTCTTTCCTTGATATTTGTATCAACAGCGGATGCAGAGACGACCATCGAATGGCAGGATGGCTCGTCTAATACATCTTACGCAGTGAACGTTTCCGGCACCTATATCCTCAGTGAAACAAACCGTTGTGGTGACGCTGCTGATACAGTGTTAGTTGCCTTTCTTGATGCACCTGATTCGTTTTCACTGGGCGCCGATACGACTCTTTGTCCGGGTGAGTCGATAACGTTAAGTTCACCTTCAACAGCTTATGAGATTCTATGGCAAGATGGAAGTGATGCTTCATCCATCATTGCTGATCAGTCTATCATCTATTCGCTTCAACTCAGCAATGATTGCGGAACAGTCAGTGATGACCTCAATCTGACTTATGACGATCGTGTCATTCAACTTGATCCTGATTCGTCTATTCCGTGGTGCGAAGGGGATGTCATCACGCTGGATGCAACTCAACCTTTTAATGCGGAATATTTGTGGAGCACAGGTGATGAGACGCCATCACTTCAAATTACGACTCCGGGTTATTATAGCATTGATGTTTCGACCGCTTGCGATAATGGTACTATGGCAGTAGATGTTTATCCCGGAACAGATTGCCTGGTGATAGAGGTACACAATGACATTTACATTCCGAATGTATTCTCACCAAATGGAGATGGCATCAACGATTTATTTTTTGTAAGTGTTGGGCCGGATCTTGATGTGCAGGCTATGGATGGGGCTATATACGATCGCTGGGGTAATCTGGTCTATGGCTCTGAGCTAATTCCATTTAGTTGGGATGGTTTTTTTGCTGGTGAATTGATGATGCCCGGTGTATATGCTTATGTTATTTCACTTTCCTTTAAGGATGAACAGCAGAAGGATCGCGTGCTTGTATTTACGGGGGATGTGACATTGGTGAGGTAAAAGGCAGAACGGCAGAACGGCAGAACGGCGGAATGGCTGAAGAGGCTGAAGAGGCCATATTGTGATTTGCCTGGCCCCTATAGGGGAGAGAATCGGAAGGATTCGAAGGGGGAAAATAGGCAGAACAGCGGAAGATGCTAAAGAGGAGAAAGAGAGAGGGCGGGGGTGAGTTACCCGTAGATCAGCTATAAACCTATAAACCGGCTAGACAGAAAAAAATCATCTCGCCTAGCACGATCATGTGTCACACTGCTAATCACACTCCCCTCTCTCCTGACAATAACTGTTTCCAAATTCAACTCAACAATGAGAGAGGGGGCGGGGTGAGTTACCCGTAGATCAGCTACGTGATGTCAGCTATCAGGTGTCAGGTGTCAGGTGTCAGCTACGTCTCACGACTCACAAGTCTTCCCGCCACATCATTTCATGATGGCGGGATCTCCGCTGCGCTACGACACGCTTCACATCTCACATCTCACAACTCACAACTCACAACTCACATCTCACATCTCACATCTCACATCTCACATCTCACAACTCACAACTCACAACTCACATCTCACATCTCACATCTCACATCTCATGCCTCACAACTCACAACCCAAAGCTCAAGACTATTCCAAAACGCATTGCTGATACCATTTGTGAGGGCTCCATTAAACACTTCAAAAGTGAAGGGAGAAATCAATGATGATCTAAAAATCTAATGCGTTTGGGATAGGCTACCATAATCTCATATCTTCTTTTTACCTTTCTACTGTAAGAAATGAATACCATTCCTGAAACTCCAAAATCATGCCCTTTTCAGTTTATTTCCGATATGCTGTATGCCTTGTCTTCCTTGGCATAGTGTCGACTATAGGGGCACAAAATCTGGTTGACAACTACAGTTTTGAGGTATTAACAAATTGCCCTGAGGGATATGGTGCAGCAGGGCCATCTATAGCCCCTCCCTGGGAGGCCCCCAGTTTTGGGACACCTGATATTTTTAATACCTGCGCTACAAATCCGCTGGTGGGTGTCCCTGAAAATTTCTTTGGATATCAGGAACCATTGACCGGTGCTGGATATGCCGGCATACACTCCTACAATACGGCCTATGAATACAGAGAATATCTGAGTGCTGAATTACTCCAACCACTCATCGCTGGCACCTGGTATAATGTTAGTTTTTACGTCAATCGCGGCGATGAAGGATGCTCTATCGTAGAAATTGGAGCGCACTTTACTTATGGCATACAATACCTTTATGAAGTTGGAGCGTATGATTTCATCCCGGAGGTTGAATCTAATCAGGGTCTTCTAAGCGATTCCTTTGGATGGACTTTGATCACTGGTTGCATTCTGGCAAAAGGAGGAGAAAACTTTATTACCATTGGCAATTTCCGATCGGATGAAAACACTACAAGCGATCCCAATTGTTCGCTTGTTTGGTCTTACTATTATGTTGAAGATGTCAGCGTCATAGCCGCTATTGACAATGAGGAAATACCTCTAGAACTTGGAGACCCTGTCACTGCGTGTCCTCCTTATGTCATTGATCCGGATCTTTCAGGATATATCTACACATGGAGTGATGGCAGCCATGACCCTACACTGGAAGTTACCACATCAGGAGTATATGCACTCACGATCACAGATGAAGAATGCAATTTTGGGATTGACTCTGTTGAAATCACTATCAGCGGAAGTATTGATCCCATTGATCTAGGTCCGCCACTGCTCACCCTTTGCGAAGGAGAAGATCATATCATCACACTTGACCCGTCGCTGAGTGAATATACCTGGCAGGATGGATCACACACCTCCACTTATACAATATCCACTGCGGGAACCTATTCTGTCACGCTGGATGATGGGTGTACTACTGCATCGGATGAAATTGAAATATTGTATATCCAGCCACCATCTCAGGACATTTTAGGAGAAGATATGTCCATGTGCAGCCAGGACATAGTGGTGATCTCTCTTGATCCGACGCTGGGTGATTATATATGGCAAGACGGCAGTACATCGTCCACGTATTCTATCAATACCGGAGGCACCTATTCTGTGACCGTTAGCAATATATGTGGCACAGAAAGTGATGAAATCATCATCACAGAAATTTTATCACCCGCTATTGACTTCGGAATTGATGAAGTGATGATATGCGAAGGGGCGTCATTCGACATTGAATTTAATCCTGACCTTGGCGACTTTTTATGGCAGGATGGTAGTATGTCTCCTTCCTATGAGATCACCTCTCCCGGCTTATATTCGGTGACCGTGAGCAACGAATGCGGGTCTTCCAGTGACGATATTCTTATCACTTTGACGCCAACTCCTTTTGTAGACCTTGGAGAAGATATGATGTTGTGTGAAGGCGAGAGTATAGTCCTCCTGGCCAACGCAACCAATGGAAATCATACATGGCAGGACAACTCAACGGCCGATACATTTTTAGTCGTTTCTTCAGGCTTCTATTCCCTGACTACAGAGAATGAATGTGGCATCAGTACGGATGAGATTTCGATTGATTACATTCCCAATGTGTTGGCACCAGATTTAGGCCCGGATATTAACCTATGCCCGGGTGAAGAAGTGATCCTTTTTGCCAATGCGCCTGGCCCTGAATTCTTATGGCAAGATTTCAGTACTGAAAATTACTTCGTGGCAACCAATCCGGGAACGTACTATGTTGAGGTTTATAATGAATGTATGTCGCTGACAGATACTATTGTGGTGTCATCCAATAATACTTCACCGCAAGTTGATCTACCTGATCAGCTCCTTTTATGCCAGGGCGAATCTCTTACACTTGAGGCGAACATTACCGGCGTAGATTATTTGTGGAACGACAATTCACAAGCTCAACAACTAGTAGTAAACACCTCCGGCATCTATAGTGTCACCGTCACAAATGCCTGCGGAACAGATCAGGATACAGTTATAGTCATTGATGGAGGACTGCCTCCTGAAGTGTTACTTGGAAATGATTTTGGGTTATGTCCTGGAGAAGTGATTACACTCACGCCACAATTTTTAAACACAACTACCTGGCAGTGGCAGGATGGAACTACTACACCGGAATATGCTGTATCCAATCCCGGCATGATAAGTATACAAGCAAATAATAGTTGCGGCGCTGCATTCGATACCCTTTTGGTTAGTATGTTGCCTGATATATCCCCGCTCGAACTTGGACCTGATACATCGTTGTGTTCCTGGCAGAGTGTTACAATATCAATTCCGATATCAAATGTGGATATCGTATGGCAGGATGGTTCTACTCAACCTGACTTTACCATTCAAAACATGGGCATAGTGCATGCAACGATAACGAATAGCTGCGGTCAATCTTCAGATACAATACTGGTCAATGGACTACCTGATGTACCATTCCTGAATCTTGGTATGGATCAATCCTTATGCCCTGGTGAAACAATTATCCTTAGTCCTGGAATTATGAATGTGGATTACTTATGGCAGGACGGTTCTGTTGCTCCCACATATACAACTACCCTACCAGCGTCCATTATACTTACGATATCTAATAGTTGCGGGACTTCAATAGATACGCTTGAAATAATCACCAATACGCAAGGCCCTCAATTGGATCTCGGTGAAGATATTCAAGGCTGCGATGGGGAGAGTATTATGATTTCTTCGGGAATTTCCGGTGTTAATTATTTATGGCAAGACGGCTCAATAGGTCCTGCTTATGTAACCACGGTATCGGGTATGTACATCCTCCAGGTCAGTAACAATTGCGGGTCAGATACGGATACTATCCTGGTAGATATTTCAGGTATCTCGCCTATGATCCATTTAGGAGAAGACATTCAATCCTGCGAAGGCGAGCTGGTCGTGATCTCCTCCGGAATCACGGATGTTGATTACTTATGGCAGGATGGTTCTACCGATCCGGTCTATACAGCTACACAATCAGGTGTATATATCCTTCAGGTCAGCAACCATTGTGGATCAGATACCGATACCTTGTTAGTGGATATTTCAGGACTTAATCCAATCCTGAATTTAGGTCCTGACCTTCAGGTCTGTGATGGAAATTCGGTAACCATATTGTCCGGCATCACTGGAGTGAATTATCTATGGCAAGATGGGGCCATTAGTCCTGAGTATACTACAACACAGTCAGGTGAATTTATACTACAAGTCAGCAACCATTGTGGTACCGATACGGATACCATTATCGTTGACATTTCCGGTGTACCCCCCACACCGGCTTTAGGTCCCGATACATCCTTGTGTGAAGGTCTTTCCTTGATATTTGTATCAACAGCGGATGCAGAGACGACCATCGAATGGCAGGATGGTTCATCCGCTCCATCCTATCCAGTGAATACTTCAGGAACCTTTATACTGAGTGAAACGAATCATTGTGGTGAAGCTGCAGATACTATCATGGTTACATTTCTTGATGCACCGGATGCATTTTCTTTTGGACCGGATACAATACTTTGCCCTGGTGAATTCCTGACCCTTTATGCTCCATCAACAGACTATGAGCTATTGTGGCAGGATGGTAGTGGCGATCCGATGATCATTGCCGATCAGGCCATTACTTATTCACTACAACTCAGCAATAATTGTGGAATAGTCAGTGATGAAATCGAGATATCTTTTGATACCGCAATTCCACAATTTGACTTTGATCCATCGATCATCTGGTGCGAAGGGGATGTCGTCATGGTGGACGCAACACAACCTTTTCTAGCTGAATACTTATGGAATTACGGTGCGACTTCCCCAATGATTGCCATTTCGGAACCGGGAGTTTATACCATTGAAGTAACAACCCTGTGCAATACTGCTTCACAACAAATTGAGATCATTGAAGGACTTGATTGTAAAACGGAAGAAACGAAAAATGATTTCTATATCCCTAACGTATTCTCTCCGAATGCAGATGGAATCAACGATTTATTTTTTGTAAGTGTTGGGCCGGACCTGGATATTCAGTCAATGGAAGGGCGCATATTCGACCGATGGGGGAATCTTATCTACGGCTCTGAGCGTACTCCCTTTAGCTGGAATGGTTTTTTTGCAGATGAGTTGATGATGTCGGGAGTGTATACGTATATGATTTCCATTGCCTTTAAGGATGAATTACAAAAGGATCGTGTGCGGGTATTTGCTGGGGATGTGACGCTTATGAGGTGATCATCAGTGATAGATGTTAGGCGATCAGTGATAGGGGATAAGAGATCAGTGATCATTTGATTGCGATAGAGTAACTGTTGGCTGCTGACTGCTGACTTGAATGCACACGCCGCACCTCTCACTGATCACTCACTCCTTAAAAGCAGGATCATCCTCAGGTACATCATACTCCGTCTGCTTCTTGCCGAAGACAGAAACATTGACATATCGTTTCGGATTAAGCCTGAAGTCCTGTAGCAATAAGTCCAGATTTTTTGATGTCCTGTTCAGGTTGTCATACAGGGTCTGATCTTTCAGAAGTTTTCCCATCGTTCCTTTCCCGGACTGAAGGTCTTTCATGACGATAGCCAGTTGTTCAAAAGACGTATTGGCCTCAGCTAGTGATTTATCAAGATTCCTCATCGTGACCTGGGCATCATTGATCAAGGCACCGGCATTCGTTCCGACCTTGCCTTCATCAAATTGTTTGGTGATGTTTTCGAGATGGATGATTGAACTTGCGATTTTATCCTGGTTCTTAGCCAAGGCGCCTGTAAGTACTTCCACATTTGACAATGTACCCTTTAGATGTTTGTCATAGGAGCCCATTGAATTGTCAAGTGCCTTTGTGATGGAAGCCAGATTGGTGATCAGATGGGACAATTGGGTATAAGTCTTGGCAATCTCATTATCAGAAGTGGGAGAAGTAAGTGAATCGCCCAGGGTAATCAGCACGTCACCGATACTTTCTTTTGCTTTTTCAAGTGTCCCGCCTTCACTGGTATCAATAAAGGAATCGAAAAATCCTTGGACGCTTCCATTGATGAAGGTGCCTGACTTCGCACAATCTTCTCCTTTGCAGGCACCTTTTACTCTCAGGTCAATAGCCTTTCCACCCATCAATCCAGTACTGATGATTACAGCTTCAGCATCTTTAGGGATACTGATACCTCTTTTGATATCGATGGTCACGATGATGGATTGCATATCATCATCCAATTCGACACGGGACACAGTACCCACATTTGTTCCCTTGATCAGGACAACTGCTGAAACAGGCAATTGATCGACATTCTGGTATCGGACGTAAAAGTTGTTAGTAGGCTTGAGGAGATTTTTTCCACGAAGGAACTTATACCCCCAGACAGAACCGGCAACCACAATAATGGCCATTATTCCGATCTTAAACTCATTTGATATTTTCACTCTGGACAGTTTAGACTTATTTAAATGAATTCCAGGGGGTAATGTTGCGAAACGGACACGTCCCCGTAGGCTTTCGAGCCTACAAAGTTAACTCACTGATCCGAAGCGGTATGTATTTAATTCAGTGATTTTTAGGCCCGGATGCGCTGTCCTGCCTTATATGCCACAATAAAAGCCCCATCAAAGCCATCGGCTTTGAGTGCTGTCAGTCGCGGACGGGCCGCTTCAGCGCTGCTGAAATAGCCTACGAGAAACTTATACATGTCTCCTTCCTTGATCACTTCCAGATCTTCAAGACGCTGATAGCGGGCATCGATTGTAGATTTGGACGACGCCGCAATCTGTATCCGGTATGCAACTTCCAGACTTGCTTTAGTGTCAGAGGAAGGTGAAGTGGACGGGTTGACTACAGGTGTCTGTTTGGGTTTATTCTCCTTAGGTATTGCTACCACAGGCTCCTGTGGGTCCTCTATATCTTTTTTATAATTGCTGAAAGCCTTGAGGATGGCAGACGCCATTTCCTGTTGGTTTTCTTTTTTCATCAGGTAGTTTTCATCCGTATCTGTGCTCAAAAACCCGGTTTCGATCAGCACACTAGGCATGGTCGTCTCGCGTAAAACCAGAAAACCAGCTTGTTTCACCCCCCGACTAGCCAGTCTGGATAGGTTTTTGAAAGAGTTCTCAACATAGGTGGCAAAAAGGATGCTCTGCTCCAGGTGCGCATTCTGAAACATAGTCAGAATGATATGACCCTCAGGGGAATAGGGGTCAAAACCTTCATAAGTCTTCTCATAGTTTTCTTCGAGAAGGATGGCGGAGTTTTCCCTCTTGGCGACATCCAGGTTGTCTTCTGCCCTATGAAGTCCCAGGACATAGGTCTCAGAGCCCGTAGCCCTGTTACGAACACTGATATAATTGCAGTGGATAGATATAAAAAGGTCAGCTTTATTGCGATTGGCGATGGCTGCCCGCTCATTTAAAGGGATAAAGACATCCGTCTCCCTGGTATAGATCACCTGAATATCCGGATAGGTAGCTTTCATTTTTTTGCCCAGATCAAGAGCGATCGACAGGGCAACTTCCTTTTCCCGGGAATGTTTGCCACTGCATCCAGGGTCCTTGCCCCCATGGCCAGGATCCAATACCACCTTCCTTATTTTATAGGGATTCTGGGCCTCGAGGGATACCGAAAAACCTAAAGACAACGTTAAAACCAAAACCGCGGTGGACAGGTGACCGAGCAATGACGTTTTACAACCGAACCAAACTTTCATACCTTTGACCATATGGGTAACATTAGCAAAAGTAGTAATATGTAAGTGAATGTTCAAATGCATTTTGTATATATTTTATACACCTCAACCCAAAATGGCACAAATTGGATGGCACGACTTCAAAACGATATATGCTAGTGGCTTATTTTTTGTCTAATTAGGAGCTCTGATTCTTTGAAGTTTATCACTTACATAATCATCCTGTTGAATATCAGCTTTATGGCCATTGCCGGCTATGGACAGGATACGCTCGTCAATCCCCTGGATGAAAATTACCTGGCAGAAAGGGCCCTTCAAGATTCAATTTTGCCTCCACTGGACACAGTGACCATCAAAGCTCAGGCGGTCATGTCACCAGATGGTCTCGACGCGACTGTTGAATATGGATCCCTGGACTCCAATTATCTCGACAATATCACCAGGAAGGTGTATTTATACGGTGATGCCTACGTGCGCTACAAGGATCTCTCGCTAAAAGCGGATTACATCGTAGTAGACCTCGACAGCAGTATAGCTACAGCAGAAGGGCTCCCTGATAGTCTGGGTAAAATGGCGGGGCTACCCCAATTTGAAATGGGGGAGGAATCCTTTATCGCCGAAAAGATGAGATATAATTTTGTCACCCGTAAAGGAATCATTTATGATGCGCTGACCAAGGAAGGTGACCTCACCATTCATGGTGAGAAAACCAAATTTGTTGCCGCGGGAGGTCCTTCAGGTCAGAAGGATGATATCCTATATGCCACAGGAGCACTTATCACGACTTGTGACCATCCAGACCCACATTATGGCATACGAGCCACAAAAGTCAAAACTATTCCTGATAAATTGGCCGTCATCGGGGCATCCAATATGGAATTGTTCGGGATACCTACACCAATCTGGCTGCCCTTTGGCTTTTACCCTGTATCCGATACACGTACAGCTGGTGTAATCCTTCCCAGAGATTATGAGCGTTCTCCGCAGTTGGGATTTGGGATTCGTGATATAGGCTATTATTTTCCGGTCAGTGACTGGGCGGATGTGAAGCTATTGGCAGACATTTATTTTAATGGCACTTATGGTCTTGGTGTGTCTACCAACTATGCGAAAAAATATAAATTCAGGGGTAATCTGACCACCCGCTATTCCTATCGCGTCACCGAACCTGCGAATGACTATCGCGAGAATATTGAAAAATCATTTTCTATACGACTCACACACAACCAGGACGCAAAGGCAAATCCATATCAGACGATCGGTGGAAGTATCAATATCCAGAGTAATGACTTCGAAGCCTTAAATTATAATGATGCGCAGAGTGCATTGACTAACACGTATTCATCCAACTTCAATTATAGCCGGACATTCCCCGGCAAACCGTATTCAATCACGGCTGCCTTTAATCATAGTCAGAATACACAATCGCACCTGGTCACTATCAACGCACCGGAGTTCAACTTCAGGTTAAACCGGATCTATCCATTTAAGAATGAGAAACGACTGGGTCCTGAAGCCTGGTATGAAAAAATAGCATTTACATATGCCGGGTCTGCCCGGGCACAATTACTGGCCACGGATACCACCATCTTTGATCCCGTGACATGGGAGACATTACAGTATGGCGCTCAGCATAAGGCAAATGCTTCCTTAAATTTTAATGTCCTCAAATATTTTAATGTCACCCCATCGATTGATTATGGGGAGACCTGGTTTTTTAAAACACAGAAATACGATTTTCGATTTGATCCGGAGGATATGAACTTTGTGCAAAACGATACACTCTGGTTTCCGGATAGTTCAGGTTATATTATTGAAAAGGATACCATCTCCACAGGGATAGTTGATAGTGAACTGAAAAACGGTTTTGTTCCGTTCAGGACGATGGCTGCCAGCGTGAGTATGAATACACAGATATTTGGAACACTTCAATTTAAAAAGGGATGGTTGAGGGGTATTCGACATGTCATCAAACCAAGCGTCGGTTTTTCCTTCTCCCAGCCATCTCCTGCATCTTATTACCAGAAAGAGCAGTTTAGCATATTGTATCCTGACTCAACAAAACAATACAGTATCTATGACAGGCTTTTGTATAGTGTACGCCCTACCAATGTCCGCCAGGCAAATCTTAACTATTCGTTTACGAATCTTTTCGAAGCAAAATATTTCAGTTCAAAAGACAGTACAGAGAAAAAACTAAAACTGTTTGACAACATCAGTGTCGGAGGCAGTTACAATTTCGCAGCAGAGTACTTTAATTTCTCCCCACTCAGTATTAGTGGCAATACCCGATTGTTTAAAGGTATCACAACGATCTCTGTTGGCGCAGCTTATTCTTTTTATGGTTTGAAGGAAAACGGAGGGCTGGATACCATGCTCTATCTTAATTCGAATAATAAACTTTTACGCTTTGACAATCTACGCTTGCGGTTTTCGACACGGCTCAACTACAATGATATCAAGGCATTTTTAACGCAGGAAAACACAGATGAAACTTCTGAAGAACCCAAACGGGTGGTGGATAACCGCAGCAAGTTTGATGAACTCCTGAGTGGGTTCTCTATCAATCATGAACTGGGTATTGTCAGAATGGGTATGGTTGGACCAGATATTACCATGGTGACCACTAATAATATCAATATGGTCGGGGGGATGCAGATTACACCAAACTGGGGAATTTATTTTGGAAATATCGGGTATGACTTTATATCTAAACAAATAACTTATCCGGATATTGGTATTTCAAGAGATCTTCATTGCTGGCAACTTTCGTTTAACTGGCAACCAACCAGGGGAACGTACGCCTTCAACATCAATGTCAAGCCCGGTACGTTTGATTTCTTAAAAGTTCCATATAAGAGAGGCAATTATGATTCATCAGGCGGTTTCTAAATAGCCAGTCCTTTTGTCTTATTTTTGGTACATACTTTAAACATGCGCACGATACTGATCTATATACTTTTGTTGTCTCCGCTTTTTCTGGTGGGGCAAACAAATAAGTGTGACGTCGATCGCAGATTCAAGCTTGGACTTGAAGATTCAATGTACAATCAGTTCTTGTCACGAATCATAGAGCATCAAGTCAATCAACAAATTGACAGCAGATCCATTTTTTATTTTCCTGTAGTCATTCATGTTGTTGCCCGCGAACCTAACCAACCAGTATCCGTTGCGCAAGCTTTAAATCAACTTGATGTGCTCAATGCCGATTTTGCTGGTACAGGAAATAATGTTACAAAACTTTTACAGGAATTTATTCCATTGGTTGCTGATGCGCAGATGCAGTTTTGTCTTGCCACGAGTGATCCTGATGGACAACCGACAAGCGGTATCACCTATACCTCAACGACCATATCAAATATAGCTACCAAGACAGAGGAAGGAGGAAGGATAGCCATCCATTATGATCAGACTGGTGGTAAAACAGGTTGGGATCCTTCCCGCTACATCAATATTTGGGTGGGGGAGTATGGCGGGATTCTCGGTTCTGCATCCTTTCCCGGTATGGCACCATACCCTGAAGAGATAGGGTTGATATTGGATCCGGCTTTTTTTGGTTCGATTGGCGATGCGGGTCAGTCAGGTTATTTTAGTGGAGGGCATACACTTACCCATGAGATGGGTCATTTCTTTGGATTAAAACATATATGGGGCAGCGGATTTGACACCCATTGCGATGATGATGATGAAATAGACGATACACCAAAAGCTGCTGGTCCCTATTATGGCTGTCCATCAGGTCAGCAGATCAGTTGTGGAGTAAGCAATATGTACCAGAATTTTATGGACTTTACGGACGATCGTTGCCTGGCTGCGTTTTCACATGGGCAGGTTGCATTGATGCAGAGTGTCCAGGAAATATTTTATCCTGATCTTGCTGTTGAAGGAGCATGTACAGCGTACACCACTACCTTTTCAGCATGGTATGACCAACTTGTGTGGTCGCATGATCCATCCGCTGCGACATATGTGGTGTATGGTCCCGATGGCTGGATGGGGTTTAAGGATATTCAGGTGTATAGCTCAGATGGTAAAATCATCATCGATGATCAATGGGAAGCACAATTGAGTTATTTGATAGACCTAAGCAATGTATCTGCAGGAATTTATTTTGTCAGAATCAGCGATGGGGACAAGGAATTTGTGCGAAAAGTTGTTTCATTCTAAGTGAAAAACTTGTGTTGAGTGACGTTTCAGTCTTATGACATTACTTGAAGCTGGAGACTTAAAGTTGATAGCTTATTTATAAATAACATTTTATGAAATATACAATTTTACTGCTATCACTCTGCGTCATGATACTTGTATCCTGTCATTTGTCTAAAGCGGCTAAGGCCATGCCTGCGGAAGTAGCACCTGACTGGGTGCCCTGGGTCATCAAGTATGAGCGCAGCCCATGTTTTGGGGATTGCCCGGTTTATGTTTTTTACTTGCTGGACGATAATAACGGATTGATTGAAGTCAAAAGAAATCTGCTTGAACCGGGTTGGTACCAGGCTCCACTGGATCAGGAAGCTGTGCATGAGATCATCATGGATATCGAGCCTTCATCATGGTGGAATGAGAACTTGCGGGAGCAACCAGAAATAGCTGACTTGCCTGTCACAAGCATACTATACAAGCACAAGGATGGTTTGCGCAGGTGTGTTGTGCAAAACCGGATATCAAACCAGGTTGCAGATGTTTTTCAAAAAATGGAACATCTCGTGTCTGAAGCGAGATGGGTGCTAACGAACGATCGTCCCTTGGAACCAAATCTGCCAGAGCCAACAGATGTAATTGTTCAGTTAAAGGAAGGGATAGACATCCAGCTTTGGATGAAGAAGTATGATCGATTTGGCATCAGGTTAAAAAAACGTGTTGCGCCCAATCAGCAATATTATGTTGTTACCAAAGATGCGGACCAGGGTTCTTCTAATGATTTCTTCCAGTATATCAAACTGGACGAAGAAGTGATTGATGCGCAGTGGGATGCTACATTGTCACCGCGGGAATAATGGTTTTCAGCAAGTAGCAAGGGGCAGGGATAAATACTTTGTACATACGTATTAAATGTAGAGAGGTGAATAATCGCGTCTATCTTTTTTTTTGTATCCCTATTTTTTAAATGGGTCCCGTTGTGAAAAGATTAGTAGCTCCTTGCTCCTTGCCCCGTCCAGATTTTTTACAAAATCTGTCTCCCCTGTGTTCCTCCACTTCGTTGCTTTCAGCAACATAGCTCCGAAAACCCCGGGGTTAATAGTTCACGCTGCTAGTTGAAAATTTCCACTGCTCCTTGCTCCCTACTCCCCGCTCCCTGCTCCTTGCTCCCTGCTCCTTGCCCCGTCCAGATTTTATTACAAAATCTGTCTCCCCTGTGGTCCTCCACTTCGTTGCTTTCAGCAACATGGCTCCGAAAACCCCGGGGTTGATAGTTCACGCTCCCCGCTCTTTGCTCCTTGCTCCCTGCTCCTTGCTCCCCGCTCCCTGCTCCTTGCTCCTTGCCCCGTCCAGATTTTTTTACAAAATCTGTCTCCCCTGTGTTCCTCCACTTCGTTGCTTTCAGCAACATAGCTCCGAAAACCCCGGGGTTAATAGTTCACGCTCCCCGCTCCTTGCTCCTAGCTCTCTGTTCCTTGTTCCCTGCTCCTTGTTCCCCGCTCTTTGCTCCTTGCTCCTTGCCCCGTCCAGATTTTTTTACAAAATCTGTCTCCCCTGTGTTCCTCCACTTCGTTGCTTTCAGCAACATAGCTCCGAAAACCCCGGGGTTAATAGTTCACGCTGATAGTTGAAAATTTCCACTGCTCCTTGCTCCCCGCTCTTTGCTCCCTGCTCCCTGCTCCT
>JBBRDL010000076.1:0-19586 GCA_038203965.1 Chitinophagales bacterium
GTCATCCAAGCCAAGCAAATACATCTATTGGTTTCTTTTTATCATTTTAGCTATAGTCGTCAGTGTCCTCGGTCGGGTGATCAATAACCTCAGGCATCTTGTCGCAGCAGAAGATGGCGTGGCGCTTCCTCCTCCAAAAACACTTGTTCAGACCCTCACAAGCAAAGGCGTAATTGGATTTTTAATTTTTGCTTTGGTTGTCCTGGGGGGGTATACGACCGTCAATAATGGAATTGCCTTTGGACGACAGCAAGGATATGCCCCTGAACAACCAATTAAATTCTCACATGCTATTCATGCCGGCATTCAAGGTATAGACTGTCAATATTGTCATGATAGCGCTCGAAGAAGCAAGCATGCATCTATCCCTGCAGTCAACACTTGTATGAATTGCCACAAAGCCATTGAAAAGGGCACCTTATATGGTACGCAGGAATTGACTAAAATTTTCGCTTCCATCGGCTATGACCCATCTACAGATAAATACGTAGAGAATTATGACAAACTAAGCAACGATGAGATCAAGGCCATCTATACCAAGTGGATTGGTGAAACATATATGAAGGATAATGAACTGACTTCCCTTGATCGCAAAGGTGAACGTACCGTTGAAGAACAGTGGACTGAGATTTCTTCATCCCTGACCAATGAGCTGAAGGAATCAGTAGCTGGGCCAATTGAATGGACCCGCATTCATATGCTTCCGGATCACGTATACTTTAATCATGCCCAGCATGTCAATATCGGTAAAATTGAATGTCAGCAATGTCATGGAAAAGTTCAGGAAATGGACCTTTTATACCAGTATGCACCATTATCTATGGGCTGGTGTATCAATTGCCACAGGGAGACAGAAGTGAAATTTACAGGAAACGATTATTACCAGACCTATCAGCAGTATCATGACGCTATTGCCAAAGGTCAAAAAACAAAAGTGACTGTTGAAGATATCGGCGGATTGGAATGCCAGAAATGCCACTATTGATTTTCAATTGACGAACAAAACGGAATCATCTACCATTAGAACTTATTTAAGATCATGAAAGATCAGACATCATACAGTGACATTTGGATTGGGTCAGAGGACTTAGGCCGCGATGAGAAATTTATTGATCAGGCTTCCCGGGAAATGCCTGATGCATCAGTTGCTTCTATGCTTGCGCAAGGGGCTTCTTTTGCTTCAGCCAATACAGGCCGTCGTGACTTTCTCAAATACCTTGGATTCAGCATTAGCGCAGCTACAGTAGCGGCTAGTTGTGAGATTCCACTCAAGAGAGCCATACCTTTTGTCACCAGCCCGGATGATATGGTTCCGGGTGTTGCAAATTATTATGCAACATCTTTTGTTCAGGGTGGCGACTATTGTAGCGTGCTCGTCAAAACAAGAGAAGGCAGGCCAATCAAAGTTGAAGGCAACCAATTATCGCTAGTTAACGGCGGCGGAACTTCTGCCCGTGCACAAGCTTCAGTACTAAGTTTATATGATACACACCGTCTGAGGGCTCCGCAGTTAAAAAATGCTGAAGGCCATTTTGAAGCCACTACCTGGGCCCAGATTGATGAACTCGTAGCCGGCACATTGAAACCGGAAAGCCGCATTGCTATACTTTCCCACACAATGCTTAGTCCTACGGAGAAGAAAGTGATTAAAGATTTTCAGGCAAAATATCCGAATACAAATGTTGTCGTATACGATCCCGTATCTTCTGCTGCCATCATTCGTGCTAATGAGCTGATGTATGGTGTGGCTATGGTTCCGGGTTATCACTTTGAAAAGGCCAAAGTGATTGTTAGTGTGCAGGCAGACTTTTTAGGTACATGGATTTCGCCTGTACAGTTTGCGCATCAATATGCAGCCAGTCGCAAAATTGAAGACCCCAAAGGGGCTAAGATGTCAAGGCACATCCAGATTGAAAGTTATATGTCATTGACAGGTACCAATGCCGACAACCGCATTCGTATCAAACCAAGTGAGTCAGGCGCTGTGCTGGCGAGACTTTATAATAAAATTGCATCAGCAAAGGGTGGTTCAGCACTCGATGCACCTTCCTTGAATGCGTCCTTGACTGAGAGTATAGATAAAACTGCGGATGAATTATTGAAAGCAGCGGGAGAATGTCTTTTGGTCTGTGGTTCAAATAATATTGCAGATCAGTCTCTTGTTTGTGCCATCAATCACCTCCTGGGTAATGAAGGCAAAACAGTAGACCTGGAACATTATTCAATGCAGCGCCAGGGCGATGAAAGCAAAGTCTCTGCCTTAATGGCGACGATGAATAGCGGCGGTATGGATGCATTGATTGTATATGGTGCTAACCCCGTTTATGAACTTCCTTTCGGAGTTGCTTTTGGAGAAGCTATCAGTAAAGTTGGACTGACCATCAGCACGACAGGCGATCTTGATGAAACTTCAGCCCTATGCCGTGCCATAGCGCCATCAAATCATTTCCTGGAATCATGGGGTGATGCTGAGGCTATCAGAGGGCATGTAAGTATGATTCAACCTACAATAGCTCCGTTGTTTGACACACGCCAGAGAGAAGCAAGTCTTCTGAAATGGATCGGAGGAGAGAATCCTTTGTTCAGCAGTGATCAACCTTACTATGAATACCTGAAAACCAGGTGGGCCGCTGCTACCGGATTAGCTGAGTCATGGAATCAATTACTTCATGATGGGGTATACCAGTATGCACCACCAGCATCTGGTGCTGCCTATAAAGACAACATTGCTTCTGTTGCCGGAAAACTGACACAGCCAGGAACAGGGACTGAAATAACTTTCATGGAAACTGTTGCCATTGGTGCAGGTCAAAGTGCCAATAACCCATGGTTACAGGAAATGCCTGATCCCGTTACACGATGCGCCTGGGGTAATTACTTGGCGCTGCCTGTTCAGTTTGATGGTACCAGGAAATTTCTTGCACACGAAAACCTTGAAGACGGCGATCTTGCAGATGTAGCAATTGGCGATAAAACACTCCGTGTTCCGGTGATTAAACAATTTGGCCAGACACCTGATTCTTTCGCGCTTGCGGTGGGATACGGTCGCACTGTCACAGGTCGTGCCGGGATGGGTGTTGGAGTCAACGTCAATCCATGGATGACCACTGATGCTGACGGTTTGGTACAGTATTATGCCAGTGGAGTTTCTGTTACAGGAAAAAAGGGAGAAGAGGATTATTTCTCTTGTGTCCAATACCACCACACCATGGGTGTGACCGGAGAAGACAGCCAGACTAAAGAAGTGATTAACGCTGATGAAGCAGCGACTGTATATATGACCTATGGTCTCGTTAGACAAGGTTTTCAGGGATCATTGGTCAACAGAACCATTATCCGTAAAAGCCATCTTGATCATGTAGAAGAATTTGTAAAAGATCTTCAGGATGAGCGTCATCATCACCAAAATCTAAATACTAAACAAATTTATCCCGGCCATGATGAGATGTATGCAAGAGGTCATCATTGGGGAATGCATGTCGATCTCAATGCGTGTATTGGTTGCGGTGCGTGCACAGTAGCTTGTATGGCTGAGAACAATGTACCTGTAGTCGGTAAGAGAGAGATGAGTCGCCACCATGAGATGGCCTGGTTGAGAATTGACAGATACTTCTACGGTGATGTTGACAATCCTAGCGCTGTCTATCAACCAATGATGTGCCAGCATTGTAACAATGCGCCATGCGAAAATGTGTGTCCTGTCAATGCAACCAACCACAGTTCAGAAGGACTTAATCAAATGGCATATAACCGTTGTGTTGGAACAAGGTATTGCGCCAACAACTGTCCTTATAAAGTACGTCGCTTCAATTGGCTCGATTACACGAATGCTGACTTGTGGCCAATCAACGAACCGGATCTTGGTTTGAAATCAGAATCGGACGATATCCCTTACGGAGCAGATAACTTGACCCGTATGGTGTTGAATCCTGACGTGACCGTAAGGTCAAGAGGGGTAATTGAAAAATGCAGTTTCTGCGTTCAACGAATCCAGGAAGGAAAATTGCGTGCTAAATCTGAAGAAAGATTGTTACGCGATGCTGATGTCAAGACTGCTTGCCAGACCGCATGTCCTACAGGAGCAATCACTTTTGGGGATATGAATAATGAAGAAGGTGAACTCAGTAAAAAATTGGCATCACCGCTCAATTATATAGTACTGGAAGAAGTCAATACAAGGTCTGCAGTGAATTATAAGGCCAGAGTAATAAATAAGGCAGAAGGCGTTGACGCCTGATCACCGGGGTAAGAAACACAGACGATAAACCTATTATCATTAGACAATAACATATGGGTTCAGGACCTACATCACCGATCAGAGAACCGTTAGTAAAAGGACATAAGACCTACCACCAGATTACGGAAGATCTATGTTCTCCAACTGAACGGGCGCCCAGCAGGGCATGGACACTCGCATTTATTGTGGCCCTAAGTGCGCTCACCTTTGGGGTCATTTGTATCCTCATCACCATTTGGGTTGGTATTGGTACATGGAGGCTGAACAGAACCATAGGGTGGGGTTGGGACATCACCAACTTCGTCTGGTGGATCGGTATCGGTCATGCCGGGACGTTGATTTCCGCCATCCTATTACTTTTCCGTCAGAAATGGAGGACAGGTGTAAACAGAGCGGCAGAGGCGATGACGATTTTTGCGGTTATCTGCGCAGCATTGTTCCCTGCTATACACGTAGGACGTATTTGGGTTGTCTTTTACTTTTTTCCTTATCCGAATACAAGAGGTCCGCTGTGGCCCAATTTCAACTCACCACTGCTTTGGGACTTATTTGCCATCTCTACCTATTTCACGGTTTCACTTCTCTTCTGGTACACAGGTCTTGTACCTGACTTTGCAACGGTAAGAGACAGGGCAAAAGGATTTCGTAAAAAAATGTACACCTTTCTGGCATTCGGCTGGACAGGTGCCGCAAAACACTGGCAGCGTCATGAATCACTCTCACTTGTTCTTGCCGGTCTTGCCACACCACTTGTACTTTCTGTACACACCATAGTAAGTTTTGACTTCGCGACTTCAGTGATCCCCGGATGGCATACCACGATCTTCCCTCCTTATTTTGTGGCCGGAGCTATTTTTTCAGGTTTCGCGATGGTGCAGACATTGATGATCATCACGCGAAAAGTTCTTAATCTTCAGGACTATATTACGATAGGCCACATCGAATCCATGAACAAAGTCATCCTTGTGACGGGTACGATTGTAGGGGTGGCTTATCTGACAGAGTTATTTATCGCGTGGTACTCAGGATATGTATACGAACAATTCGCATTTTTCAATAGAGCATTAGGACCATACTGGTGGTCGTATTTTGGAATGATGACCTGTAATGTGTTGTCACCTCAGTTGTTCTGGTCCAAAAAAATCAGACGTAATGTGACGATGACTTTCTTCATGTCCATTTTTGTCAATATCGGGATGTGGTTTGAGCGCTTTGTTATTATCGCGACTACGCTGGCAAGGGATTATCTGCCATCAAGCTGGAGTTTCTATGTGCCCTCCATTGTAGAGGTAGGAATATACATTGGTACATTGGGCATTTTCTTTACATTCTACCTGATCTTCGTTCGCGTAGCTCCGGTAGTAGCTATCGCAGAAATAAAACATATCCTCAAGAGTGCAGGTGACCAATACGCTAAACCGAATGCAAAGACCACCTTCCAGCAAGTGGAAAGTGGAAACATGGAATTGGAAGCTGCGGGTCATAGCCCTCAACATGGACATGACCATCATTAATAATATAGTTAACCTTAAAATAAAGTGATCCAATAGATCATGAAGCACGGTGAAAAAAATATAATATTCGGATTGTACGACGATGAAGAAGATCTCAAAAGGGCTGTTATTAAAGCCAATGAAGATCATCTTCAGATCATGGATGTACTCACACCCTTTCCGGTGCATGGCCTTGACCCTTTATTGGGACTAGCTGAATCAAGACTCCACATCGGCGGTTTTGTCTATGGAATGCTTGGAACACTCACTGCATTTCTGGGCATGACATGGATATTTACAAGGGATTGGCCGCAGATATATGGAGGTAAGCCATACTGGCCGATACTATCCTTTGTACCCATAACCTTTGAGCTTACAGTTTTGTTTGCTTCCATAGGGATGGTGGTTACATTCTATATCATCAATGGACAAGGCCCAGGGATAAAGAATCCGATCATACACCCGAGCATAACTGACGATAAATTCTGTATCGCATTTGATACAGACGGCCACGAACATGGCCATGTCGATAAACTCAGACATTTTTTCCAACACACCGGAGCCAGTCTGGTAGAAACGAAGACGATCTGATCATGAGGTACACGATACTATTTTCGATATTAACATGCCTGGCATTTGTCACTGCATGTTCACCGGCAAAAGGTGATCGAACCGGACATGAATTCATGCCGGACATGACACACACGACCGGCTATGAGGCCAATCTCTATGATTACTATTATTATAATCGATGGGGCACTGAAGCTGAATACAAGAAATTTGCAGGACCCCGCAAAAGTGTAGAAGGAACTGTCGCGAGAGGACATATTTCACTTGCTAATGCCGGAGACGACGTCTTACGGATGGAAGCTATGGCTGCTTTCAGCGGATTGAATGAAGGTTCTTTCGCAATGACACCCAATGGAAGTGTTCCTTATTACTACACGGACACAGAGGAAGAGCGAATCAGGGCTACAAAGGAAATAACAAAAAATCCTTTTCCGATTACGGAAGCCAGCCTCGCACATGGAAAAGATCTTTATATCATTTATTGCGGAATATGCCACGGTGAAAAGGGAGATGGTCTTGGATATCTGGTGCGTGAAGAAGATCCTGCCAAAGGAATCGTAGCCGGTGTCTATCCTGCTGCTCCTGCCAATTTTATGCTTGACACTTTTGTGAATTCATCCGTAGGCCGGCTTTATCATGGAATCATGTATGGGAAAAATGTGATGGGTTCTTATGCCGATAAATTAAGCTACAAAGAGCGCTGGGAAGTGATTCATTATATCAGATCCCTTCAGGCACAAACAAAAAAGTTGGACTATTCTCCTTCTTCCAATACATTTAATTCAGAGGCAACGCCTTGGGCAGTGGTGGACGCAACAATGAAGAAAAATATTGCCCCTTCAGCTATTGATACATCTTCACATCAAACTCCGGTTGGAGAACAGCAACATACGAACCAACATTAATCAGAGACCGAATCGACTACAACAGATATGAATCAGTTTATATTCGAAACAAGACAAAAGACACTACTTGGCCTAATGATGCTGATCGGTGTTATTTCATTGGTCATCACGTATATCGGGGATGACCATGCGCATACCCGGTTCTGGTCCAATGTGCTCCACAATTCTGTTTTCTTTACAGGGGTGGCGCTCATGGCTTTGTTCCTGATCGCAGCTAAAATAACAGCCTGGTCAGGATGGCATACATTATTTAAAAGAGTATGGGAAGCATACTCTTTGTTCCTGATCGTTGGCTTTGTTTTGATCATGATCATTTCAATAGGGATATATGGTGGTTGGCATCACTTATATCATTGGGCAGATACTGCATCTGTAGAGTCTGATACGATTCTGACAGGCAAAAGTTCATTCCTGAATAAAGGTTGGTACACCTTCGGTGGCTTAATCATTATGGGTATCTGGATACTTCTGACGACAAGGATCCGCGCACTGTCAGTTGATGAAGATACCAATGGGGATACATCTTTTACGCATGCCAAAAAACTCAGGATATGGGGTGCAGCTGCACTCCCGATTATTGGTTTTTCAAGTGCGGCTATGATCTGGCTATGGGTGATGTCAGTAGATGCGCATTGGTATAGTACACTTTTTGCATGGTACGCATCGGTGAGTCTGATGGTCACCATGATAGCACTTACCACGATTACATTGATCACCCTTAAGATCAAAGGCTATTTTCCATTAGTAACGATTGAGCATCTTCACGATCTAGGAAAGTACATGTTTGCGTTCAGTATCTTTTGGACATATATGTGGTTTTCTCAGTTTATGCTGATCTGGTATGCCAATATCCCGGAAGAAACAATTTACTATCATACCAGGCTCAATGAATATCCTGTTCTTTTCTACCTGAACATAGGACTCAATTTCGCACTCCCATTTCTGATTCTTCTGCGGAATGATACCAAAAGGAAATATGGAACGCTTTTATTCGTATCCTGCCTATTAGTCCTCAGTCATTGGCTTGATTTTTTCCTGATGCTGAAACCTGGGATTATTCATACAGCTCATGAACTGGCAGCACATGCAAGTGAAGGAGCAGGCCAACATACAGGCGGATTTACACCCGGATTTACGTTGCCGGGATTTCTTGAAATAGGAACATTTATAGGATTCCTTGGGCTGTTCTTCTTTTTTGTATTTAATCGCCTTGAGAAAGCGAGCCTTTTGCCAAGAAGGGATCCTTACCTCATGGAAAGTGTATCACATCATACATAAGTAATTGGTGTAGATAAGAGATAAATTATTGAATGAAGTATCTAAAGCAATATAGCAAATGACCGCTTTGATTATTGGATTAAGTATTCTGCTCCTTGTGATCGTCATCCTGCAGATCAGCAAGTTGACAGATATGTATGCCCGCATACGAGGAGAAGAGGAAGTTGAAGAAAGGCTCAATCGCAGCCAGGGCAGTGCCATGATTCTCTTTATGGTTGGCTTGCTTGTGTTGTGCGTAGTTTCTGCCTATTGGTGGAAAAACTACATGATGGGCTATGGACCTCATAAAGCAGCTTCCGCCCATGGGGCCTCATTGGATAGTTTATTCAATGTCACGTTGCTCTTTACTGGAATTGTATTTGTACTTACCCATATTGCGCTGTTTTATTTCGCCTGGAAGTATAAGAAAGTAAAAGGTTCAAAAGCAACGCACTGGGCGCATAATAATACGCTGGAGATTGTCTGGTCTGCTATCCCGGCAGTCGTTATGACTTATCTCGTTATCAAAGGTCTTCTGGCCTGGAATACAGTTATGGCTGATGTGAAGGCAGGAGATGACCATATCGAGATCGAAGCGACGGCCTACCAGTTTGCTTGGCACTTAAGATATCCGGGAGCTGATGGCGTCATAGGATCCCGCGACTACAAGAAGACATCGGCGGACAATCCACTCGGACAAGACTGGACGGATCCTAATAATTTTGATGACTTTCATCCGGATGAATTATGGTTACCGGTCAATAAAAAAGTAAGAGTTCGAATTATCGCCAGAGATGTGCTGCATAATTTTTACCTGCCGCATTTCAGGGTCAAAATGGATGCGGTTCCGGGGCTACCTACGTATTTTGTTTTCACACCTGAGACGACCACTGAACAATACAGAGATCAACTGCGGAACTATCCGGAATATAATGTACCAAAAGATCCAAGTGATCCGGAAAGCAAGATGTTATGGGAAGAATTTAACTATGAGCTTGCCTGCGCTGAATTGTGCGGTAAGTCCCATTACAGTATGCGCAGAATTGTTCGGATTGTCACACAGCCTGAATATGATGCATGGGTGGCTAAGCAACAATCCTACTATGTATCCAGTATACGTGGTAAAGACATCGACCCGAATAAAGGTGAATTACTCGACTATGAAATCAGGAGTAATCGTGAATCACTCAATATGTCTGTAGAAAAGGCATTAGTCAATACAGGGATTCCAATGACGCCTGAGGAGGAAACAGCCCTTAAAACCATTCGTCTTGATTTCGTTCAATTCGAATCCGCTTCAAACAATATAACCCCCGAATCCAAATTTCAATTGGATGACCTCGCGGAGGTACTTAAAAAATATCCACAACTTAAAATTGCAGTTAGTGGACATATGGATTCTACAGGAGATCCGGCTGTAAACTTTGCATTATCTCAGCAGCGTGCAGATGTTGTAAAATCCTACCTGGTAGGGCAGACAATAGCTGAATCACGTTTAAGCGCGGTAGGATATGGCGCATCGAAGCCAGCTGATACAAATGAGACGGAAGCAGGCCGTCAGAAGAACAGAAGAATTGAATTTAGAATTATTTCTAACAAATAATAGACGACTATGTCATCTTCACAGCAGCATGAAACCGATGTTCAGATCCGTGAACAGGGTTATGATGATCACTTTCATGAACATCATCATGGGGATAAATATCAATCCAATTTTATTACCCATTATATATTCAGCCAGGATCACAAGATAATAGCCAGACAATTTCTTATCACTGGGATTTTTTGGGCCATCATCGGTGCAGGCATGAGTATTATTTTCAGATTGCAATTAGGTTTTCCTGATGACAGTTTGGCGTGGTTAAAACCATTACTTGGGAAATGGATTACTATAAATGAAGCTGGAGTTGGGGCGTTAAACCCTGAATTTTATTATGCCTTGGTGACGATGCATGGGACCATCATCGTTTTTTTTGTGCTCACAGCCGGATTGAGTGGCACGTTTGCCAATTTGCTGATTCCGTTCCAGGTTGGAGCAAGGGATATGGCCTCGCCATTCCTTAACATGCTGTCTTATTGGTTCTTCTTTCTGGCCAGCGTTGTCATGTTTATTTCCTTATTTCTCAGTACAGGTCCCTTTGCAGGTGGATGGACTGCTTATCCTCCGCTGAGTGCATTGCCTGAAGCAAGTTCCGGATCCGGGGCAGGCATGACACTTTGGTTGGTGAGTTTGACATTTTTTGTGGTTTCTGTTTTGTTGGGGGGGATCAACTATGTAACCACCGTTCTTAACCTTAGGACAAAGGGTATGAGTTTGTGGCGTATGCCCCTTACTGTTTGGGCACTTCTGGTCACCGCTATCTTAGGTATCCTCTCATTCCCTGTTTTGGTATCAGGTTTCTTTCTGCTCATGTTTGACAGAGGAATGGGGACCAGTTTTTATCTGAGTGAAATATTCGTCAACGGACATGCCCTTGAAAATGTTGGTGGTAGTCCTATCTTGTATCAGCATTTATTTTGGTTCCTTGGTCACCCCGAAGTGTATATCATTATCCTTCCGGCCATGGGATTGACCAGTGAAGTTTTGGCTGTCCATTCAAGGAAGCCAGTCTTCGGATATAAGGCAATGGTGTACTCCATCCTCGCTATTGGATTTCTTTCCTTTATCGTATGGGCTCATCACATGTTTATGTCCGGGGTGAATCCGTTTATCTCCAATTTCTTTGTGATCTTCACCTTGATCATTGCTGTTCCTTCAGCCGTCAAGGTGTTTAACTGGATATCAACGCTATACAAAGGGAATATTCGCTTTACATCAGCCATGCTTTATGCAATTGGTTTTGTGTCCATGTTTATATCAGGAGGTCTGACAGGAATTTTCCTCGGCAATTCTGCGATTGATATTCAATTGCATGATACCTATTTTGTTGTTGCCCACTTTCACATTGTAATGGGTATCGCCGCCTTCTTTGGGATGTTTGCCGGTGTGTATCATTGGTTCCCGAGGATGTACGGCAGGTTTATGAATGAGACCATGGGTCGCATTCATTTCTGGATCACTATGGTAGGGGCTTACGCTATATTTTGGCCTATGCATTATACAGGTATGGCAGGTGTTCCAAGACGCTACTATCGCTTTGATACGTTTGATGCCTTCGGACACTTTGCGGGACTCAACCAATTTATTACTGTTGCAGCTATCATTGTGTTTGCTGCCCAACTGTTGTTTGTATTCAATTTCTTCTATAGCATTTGGTATGGACGTAAGATGACAACCCAAAACCCATGGGGTGCCACAACACTCGAATGGACGACACCAATAAAAGCTGGTCATGGCAACTGGCCAGGTAATCTGCCGGTTGTGCATCGATGGGCTTATGACTATAGTAAAGAAGGCGCTGATAAGGATTTTATACAACAGCATATACCATTGACAGATAAAGAAAAGGCGGAAGCTGATAATCATTGATGAAAGTAAAGGAACAAATACAAATACGGACCTCGTCCATCACGCTTAGGGACTGGATACAGGATTTCGAACTCCTGGTCAAGTTCAGGCTCAGCACGTTTGTTGTATTCTCATCGCTCGCCGCTTATGGTATTGCAGCAGGAAGTGAAATACGACTGATGCCTTTCCTCTTGTTGATGACAGGTGGTTTCCTCATCACTTTTGCAGCCAATATCCTGAATGAAATCCTGGAAGCGGATTATGACAGCGTCATGGAACGAACATCCAATCGCCCGTTAGCGGCAAAACGATGGACCGCTTCCGCTGCATTAGTACTCGCAGGGCTTTGTAGTCTTGTAGGTATTGTATTGCTTGCACTGCTCAATCCACTGACATCTTTCCTCGGGACTATTTCATTGGTCACGTATGCCTTTCTATACACACCATTGAAACGGTACAGTCCTGTTTCAGTGATCGTGGGCGCTATTCCAGGGGCTTTGCCCGTGATGATTGGAATGATCGCACATGATGGTGTCATTACGACAGCAGCCTTATTTTTATTTGCCATCCAGTTTATCTGGCAATTTCCTCATTTCTGGTCGATTGGCTTTTTATCCTATAGTCAATATCAGGAGGCCGGGTTTAAGTTGCTTCCGGAAGAAAATGGAAATATCGACAGAAGGCTAGGTACCCAAACACTTATCTATACGACACTGCTTATACCAATTATTTTGATAGGATTTATGACTGGATTGATTTCGGTTGCAGGTGCTGTTGGTCTGGGCCTAGTATCTGCCTTTTTTATCTGGAGGGCATATAACTTTTACAAACATTTTGACAAATCCAGTGCACGTGCACTGATGTTTTCATCTTTTATTTTCCTTCCCCTGGCGTTGATGGCCATGTGGTGGGGAATGTGATTTAACCATAGCCGAATTGAACACAAATAGCGACAGTATAATAATTGAAAAATCAAGGCGAGGCATTTATGCCCCCTTATTTGCTTTGTGGGCTGCCATGGGGAGTATGGTCATGATGTTTGGCTCTTTAACCAGTGCTTATATCGTGAGACAGTCAGCTGGCAATTGGCTTGAATTCCGCATGCCGGATATATTCTTCTATAGCACAGTTGTCATTTTACTCAGCAGTGTTGCATTGCATGGCAGTTACTGGGCCTTCCGGAAAGGGAAGGAAGCAGTGTACAAGCTATTACTTCCGGTAGCACTGGCGTTAGGTATTGCTTTTATTGTCATGCAATATCAGGGCTGGAATAATTTGTATTCTATAGGAGTAGCCCTGGATGGAAATCCCGGAGGATCTTTTTTCTATGTGATTTCCGGCATTCATGCTGCACATGTAGTAGGGGGTCTGTTTGCTATTACCGTTGCGGTCTTGCACGCGTTTACCCTAACCTACAAACAAACTGAAAAAAGAAGGAGGCGATTTCAACTGGTGCTTCATTACTGGCATTTTGTGGATTTGCTCTGGCTATATCTCTTTTTATTTCTATTGATCCAATGATTTACATCTAAATAAATGGCTACAGATACCTTAGACAAACAACATACGGACCACGACAGTACAGCAAATGCTAGTTGGGAAGGAGCGGAATATCCGTTTAAAGTTGGCTATGGCAAACTGATGATCTGGTATTTTCTTTTATCAGATGCCTTCACGTTTGCAGGATTTCTTATCGCATATGGAACTTTACGTTTCAGTATGCCTAGCTGGCCTGTTCCGGATTTTGTATTCAGCACATTTCCTTTCCTGGAAGGACATCATCCGTTACTCTTTGTTACGTTGATGACCTTCGTCCTCTTGTTTAGTTCATTTACGATGATCAGGGCCGTACAGGAAGGACATCGGGAGAATCGGAGAGGTGTAGCTATTTGGATGGGATTGACTATCCTGGGCGGATTAGGATTTTTGGGATGCCAGGCCTGGGAGTGGACTACGTTGATAGGCAAAGAACATATGAGTGTGACGACCAATCCATTTGGTACCCATACCGAGTCCGGTATTTATCTGGGAGCTGATGGAAAGGAATCTTCAGATGTATTTGCAGCAGGATCAACTTATCTCATGCACCGTATTGCGGTAGTGGGTCATCATGAAGCGGATGCTCATGCAACAGAACCAGCTCACAGTGAAGAAGCCGGCGCACATGGCGAAGCAGATGCCCATGGGGCACATGCTTATGCTGCTCCTGGTGACTATCCGGATGCCTTTGTAGATGAAAAAGGGTATATACATAGAAAATATATAGTGTCTGATGGAGAGCAAGCAGGCCGTACAAAATATGAGGCTTTCGGACCGAAAGCTTTTGGGGCATTATTCTTCTTTATCACAGGCTTCCACGGCTTCCATGTTTTTTCAGGGGTTGTATTTCTCCTTATTATCCTGATAAATGTACTTAGCGGTATCTATGTGAAGCGTCGTAATGGAAATGAAATGGTAGAGAAAATCGGTCTCTACTGGCACTTTGTGGATCTGGTATGGGTGTTTGTATTTCTTGTTTTTTATCTCATCTAAAACGGGAAAGGTCATCCTGAATCCTTAAAATCAATTATTGTTTTAAATCAGTAATAATGGCACACGAGTATACAGCAGCAAAAAAAATAGCGCTAAAAACAATTATCATTCTGGCGGTTGTCACTGTCATAGAGGTGTTGATTGCCTTAACAGGTAAAGGCTACATCATAGAAGGTTATCATGCACCCAAATTATTAATGAATTCCCTCATGATCGCCATGAGTATTTATAAAGCCTACCTGATCGTGTTCGAGTTTATGCACATGAAGTATGAAGCTAAAGGGCTTATGCTGAGCGTACTCTTACCTGTTATTCTTCTGATTTGGGCCGTTATAGCGTTCCTTTACGAAGGAAATGCCTGGAAAAATAACCGCTCAACTGTACAGGAAAGATCCAAAGTCGAAATTTCGGATTAGCGCATTTGTTGCTTTTTTCAGTCCCGTTTTTATTGGGTTGCAAAACAGATCGTATGATTCATCTGTTTACCTAAGATCAGCATACCACTATTCTATAGGTTAATTTTTACAGCATGTCCAGGAAGTTTGTATTGACGATTGTATTGATCCTTTTCCTGCTGCCATTTGTATCGTGGTATTACCTCAATTCAGGGTTGGAATGGCGTAAAAAAGCACAGGAAGTAATGAATGGTACCAAACCATTTCCTTCCGGTGAATTTGTTTCAATAAATGACCGAAAAATCACATCAGATAGTTTGACTGATCATGTTTCACTTGTTAGTTTCCTTCCCTGTGGAGAAGATGTGAAGGGGCAGATGGGTGTAATAGACGAAATCTACAATCAGTTTAAAGAAACGAATAAAGCCTCCTTTATTCTTCTGGATTCTTGTATAACACCTGCTGCCACTTATCCTGATTTGACCCGGAAAAACTGGTTTATCCTGCCTTGCCCGGATTCTTTACCCTTATTTCAATCGTTGAATATGGATTGGCCTGAGGGTAAAACATTTGCACTGGTCGATCGTAAAGGGGTGATCAGAAGTTACTATGCTATCAATACAATGGATGAAAAAAGAATCCTGGTGGAGCATATGTCACTTTTACTGCCCAGGGAGCGCCAGGAAAAGGTAGAACTCAAAAGGGGAGATAAAAAATGATACATCAGGATAACGCCAAACAAATCAGGTTTCTCAACTGGATAGCATGGGTTATAACTATTGTGGTCTGGCTCTTGGTTGGCGCCATGAGGCGGTATAAAATTCCGATAGATATAGACCTGAGTTTTCTTGCCGGGCTCAATGCTTTATTCAATACAGGCGTCACGCTGGCATTGCTTGCTGCATTTTATTTTATTAAAAATCACAATATTGCAGCCCATCGAAAAAGCATCTATGTAGCCATGGGCCTTTCTGCCGGATTTCTCCTTTCCTATGTAGGATATCATTTTACCACTGAGGAAATTCAGTTTTGCAAGGAAGGGGCAGTGCGCCAGCTGTATTATTTTATACTTTTCAGCCATATTATCCTTGCCGGATTAAGCCTGCCTTTTATTTTGATGACCTTTATAAGAGGCTATGCTGGAGATTATACAACGCATAGGAAAATGGCTAAGTGGGTCTTCCCAGTCTGGTTGTATGTGGCCGCTACGGGCCCGATTGTATATTTTTTTCTACTTCCTTGCAGATAAATACAACGATTTCCACTAATTTTACGCTCATGAAGAAGGTAAACCAATTTGTCATCATCCTGACGATCGTCATTGGGGCAATGGTATCTTCCGTTGAAACCTCTGCACAATGCCCAATGTGTAAAATGTCCGCTGAATCCAATCTTAAAAATGGTGGTACCGCTGGTAAGGGTTTGAATAAAGGAATCCTCTATATGCTCGCCCTTCCATACACGCTGATCGGCACGATAGGGTATGTCTGGTGGCGCAATACACGTCGTAAAGAAGAGGATGAAGTAGAAGTGCTTCCATAACAACTTTCCCTTCGCTTAATTTTTTTAGATTTTCAAGATCGGAATTCTAATCCTGTGTGGATAACAACAAAAAGTGCATTGACGTATCAATGCACCTTAAGATCAATTTGAAATAAATGAAACCGTTTAAAATCGTATGGTATACCCAATGCCCGCTGAAAATCCGTGAGACTTAATACCAATATTGGTAATGTTATCCTGGAGCATGTTGTTCAGGCTATGCCTGTAGGTAGCTTCTAATTGGATCGCACCAAATACGCCGGTAGGAATACTTACACCGGCTCCGGCAACGGCCGCTATATCAAACCGGTTGTATATTTCATTTTCAAGATTTATATTGATAGAAGGCAAGGTCCAGTTGATCAGTGCATTCACCTTTGGAGTGATTTTTCCATTCACGGCATACGCGGCACTCGCACCGGCCTTGATATAAGGTGTTACGCCTGTTTCTTTTAAATTATATTTGATCATCACCGGAGCTTCCAGGTAGTTTAGCCTTGTTTCAAGACTAGCACCAATAGGCAGGTCCAAACCAAATACGTCAACATTGAATTCTTCCCTTGCACCAAATCCTCTTGAAGAATAATGTGCGCCTGTGATGATAGCGAAATGCCGTGAAAAAACCTTTTCGTAATCCAGTCCGACAGTATAAGCCGCGATTGGTTTTATATAAGGATCCACGAGGTTAACCAGACCAGATCCGTTCACTTCAATATTGGTGGATCCTGCAGAAGCATATGCTGTAATGCCGGATTGGGCATCCGCATAGTTAAAACTGTAAGAGCAGAATACAATAGCTGCAGCGCTAAGGATTCGGTTAGATTGATTCGTTGTCATGGCTAAATGTTTTAGTTGATAGTATGACGCCAATGTGGATGTCAACGTTTCGTAAGAATGCGTTAATGGAAATTAAGGGAAGCTTAAATTAAGGCTAAGGCTAAGGCGGAGCAAAAGGTTAACGAAGGCAAAGGACGCTTACATGATTACCTAAACTTCTTTATCAGCCATATGATTAGTGCAGCGGCACCTACTGAAAAAGCCACCAACCAAATAATTCCTATCGCTGTAGCCGCTATAGCCCCACCGGCAATAAGGGTCATCAGCATGCCGACACCCCATGAGATAGCCCATATCCAAAGCCACCTGTCTACAGGATCACTAATGTTGCCAATAGATCGCATTACCTTTTTAGACTTGAAAACTTTTTCCAGTTTAGTCTGAAATTTTTCTGTTCGTAGTATTATTTTTTCTTCCCTTTTAGCATTTTTAATTTCTTCTTTTGATACCGGTGATGCCGAGGGCCATTGTGCTATGGATACTACACCTGTTGAAAAGTCTTCGGTATTTATCAAACATTTACTTTGCGCTAAATAATAGAATGCTATAAACAGGAAAAGGAGAAAAATGCGATTGCGTAAGTACATACCTGAAAATTTTGGTGTAAATCAAAATAAAATACGAACTGAAATAAGGTGTTCTAAGATAACAAATAATGCAAAGCCCAACACATACCTTTAACAAAAAAGGCTGTCTCCGGTAGGGAAACAGCCTTTTTTTAATTGATCATTTTGATCTAGTTTAGTACATACCTTGCAGAAAGGGCACCCCATGAGTAATAACCGTCATCCCAACCTCCCAATCGGAAAGTAGGCACAAAGTCAAGGCTCAAATTGAAAGGGGCAGTAGGAAATTTGTAATCAAGTCCGATTACACCACTTATTCCTACACCTAAACTTCCGTTGTCATCATTAAAGAAGTAGGCATTGTCATAGGTGAAAAACTGGACACTGACGCCACCACCATAATACCAACTTAGACCGTCGACATCAGCAATAGGCTTGTGGATTTCATACAAGGCTCCAACACTAAAATAGCTGTAGATTCCTGAATAACCCCTGTAACCTGCAAACAACTCTAATGCGTTTGATTCAGTAAGGAAGGTTTTATACGTGATAGAAACCGGATAGCCAAACCGCAAACCAATGGCACTTTTGTAATCCTGCGCTTTCAATTGGGTAGAAAGGGCAAGTACGAAAAGCATTGCGAAAAGTAAAGTAAGTTTTTTCATAGTTTGATTTTTTTAGAAATGTGTTGAGAGGTAATTTTTATCTTTTGGCAGGCGAAATATACAGATAATTATAATCTGTGCCACTACAGGTTCAAAAAATCAAAAGGTTCTTAGTTATTTTCGGAAACCTTCCAGAAAAAGGAAAATCCAACCTAGGATAAAGAGAAGTCCGCCAATGGGGGTGATAAAGCCAATGGCAGAAGCAGGAAATCCTGTTAGGCGGGCAGTTCCTATGATAAATAAGGATCCTGAGAACATGATCATCCCTAGCAGAAAGGAGATTCCAGCATTTTTTAGCCATTTTGAGGATGACCTTTGGCCGGCAAGCGTGCATACCAACAAAATGGCTAATGTGTGGATAAACAGATACAAAACTCCGGTTTTTATTGTTTCGAGATCACCGGCCGATAATCTGGATTTGAGGAAATGAGCACCAAAAGCGCCAAATAGCACACCCAGAGCACCTGCGAGTGAACCGAGGGCTAGTAATCGATTAAAAAAGGGATTATTCATGAAGCGACCAGTTTATAGGTTTTTCTCCTCTTGAAAGCAATAAGTCATTTGTCTTTGAAAAATGTCGACATCCTTTGAATGCATCTCTTGCCAATGGAGATGGATGAGCTGCTTCCAGGATGGTATGCTTGAGAGGATCGATCAACATTTTTTTTGATCGGGCATAGTTGCCCCACAGTAGGAAGATAAGTCCTTCACGATGATCCGACAATGTCTTGATCACAGCATCCGTGAAAAGATGCCACCCGATTTTACTATGAGATCCTGCCAGGTTTTTTTCGACCGTTAGAATAGCATTGAGCAAAAATACACCCTGCATCGTCCATGGCGTAAGATCACCATGATTCGGAATTGTGAAGAGAATATCCCTGTTTAATTCCTTAAACACGTTTCTCAAGGAGGCAGGTATTGGAACTTGTCGTGGAACGGAGAAACAAAGTCCCATGGCTTGACCGGGACCGTGGTAAGGATCCTGACCAAGGATCACCACCTTTACTTTTTCAAAAGGGGTCTTATCAAATGCATTAAACATTAATGGTCCCGGCGGAAAAATGATTTTTCCATTTGCTTTTTCTTCTCCCAGAAAGTGCTTGATTTGCCCAAAATAAGGTTTGGAAAATTCTGCG
>JBBRDL010000077.1:0-19168 GCA_038203965.1 Chitinophagales bacterium
GGGTATGCGATCACTGAACGCTTGAAGATTATCGTTGGGGCCAACAACCTCTTTAATGTATATCCGACACCTCAGTTTGATGGCTGGACAGATCAGGGTGGATTCAATGATTCGGTGCAGATGGGGAGTGATGGGGCATATTATTTTGGGAGGATAGGGTTTAGATTCTAGCTTAAGAGCTTATGAGTTTATAGGGGCAGACATATTTTTCTGTTGAAGACAGGGTTTAGAAAGTTTAGTTTTCAGTCTTTTCGACCTTAAGGTTTAGAGCGTTTAGGATTTTGCATTTGTTCGAGAGATAAGAACAAAAGTGAAGCGTTGGTGTGAACACATCAGCGCTTCTTTCTTATTTATTGAAATGACCTGACACTCAAATCGAGCGACAGTTCATAGATGATCGGAGTCGAACTATTTGCTCCACCAAGACACACAACATGCCTATACGCTATGTCAGTTTGTTTACCATATCCTGCGTCAACGGATCTGAACTCACACCATATCCATTGACCAGAACACCTTTCAGGTCAAATTTGTCTGAAGAGATCGCATAGAGTATACTTTCATCGCCGGGATCAGAAGGCCCATAGAAGCGGAACACTTTATCGATATCAAAATCATAGGGATGTAACTGGATGGTCGCATCACGGCAGTCAAGACAATTAGCCTTGAGATTGAAATCTTCGGTATAGCCCTGCGTCCGGAGGGCTTCAATAGCCTGGAGCAGATTGTCATAATGTTCGGTATTCATAGTATTAAGATACACCTTAAAACCGATAAACAAACAGTTCGGATTAATAAAAGACACCGGTTCTGTTTATTTCATGGTGATTTAAAAACCGTAACTTGGGTATGCTCTTCTATAGGAATGGCACGGGTTTAGATACAGACGCATTGGATTAAGAAGGAATGGACCATTATATCATTGATACCCTTGAGTTTAAGGTAACCCAGTTGGATTTGTTTATCCGCCTGCTTGTGGCATGCGGGGTTGGATTGCTATTAGGCCTTGAGCGGGAGCATTCCGCCCTGGTCAAGAAAGAACATGTATTTGCAGGGATCCGGACTTTCGTCCTGCTGGCTCTTACGGGGTTTACTGGAACCGCGCTCCATTTTCTGTTATCTCCCTGGATATTTGTAATGATTATTCTGGCCGTGATGATATTGACCGGGATTTCATATTGGATCACTTCTAATAAAGGGGATATCGGAAGCACTTCGGAGCTGGCTGCCCTGCTGACCATGCTGCTGGGTGCGCTGACCTTTCTGGGGTATATTGAAATAAGCCTGATGATCACCGTGATCGTGCTGGTCATGCTGTCATCAAAGATGCAGTTGATGAATATGATCGGCCGTATCACGCAGGAGGAAATCTACGCATTGGTCAGGTTTGTGGTAGTGGCTTTATTGATATTTCCATTTCTACCAAATGAAAATTACGGACCGTATGAGGTCATCAATCCACGTGAAATCGGGTGGGTTATTATCCTCACCTCCGGCATTGGTTTTCTAGGGTATGTGCTCATGCGGATCCTTGGTGCCAACAAGGGAATACTCCTCACGGGCATCGTGGGTGGACTAGTGTCAAGCACGATGGTGACATGGATTTTTTCAAAAAAGAGCAAGGAAGAGCATGCACTCAATTCGCTGTATACATCAGCTATTCTCGCAGCATGTACCATTATGGTCGTGCGTGTATTTTTATGGGTATTCCTTTTCAACAAAACATTGCTGATCGGATTGATACTTCCGTTGAGTATTTTGTTAATCACGGCAGCCGGAGCCACCGTTTACTTTTATATACGGAATAAAAAGGACAATAAATCAGAATCAAATCTACCGCTGGGCAAACCACTTGAGATGACTAATGCTTTACTCTTTGGTGTACTGTATGTGGCTATTCTCCTGGTGATCTCCTTTGCTAATGACTATTTCGGTAATGAAGGGATTTTTATTACCAGTGCGATTGCGGGCGCTTCGGATGTAGATGCTATTTCGATCTCTATTTCCAAAATGTCTGTCCGTACTATCTCAGCCACTACTGCCCAGAATGCCATTTTGATTGCAACACTTTCTAACACCATCGCCAAGTTTGCTATAGCACTCTGGGCGAGTAGCCGTGAGATGCGGAAGAATATATTCATCGGATATGGGTTGATTTTTGCGGCAGCAGTTGTTGCGTTTGTGGTGTTGAATTTGTGAGTTGTGAGATAGCTGATACCTTCCAGTCACACTCCTTATTTTAGGAAACCAGTTTTAATCCCACAATAGAAGCAATCAATGTCGTCATAAAAAACATCCGCCAGAAAGTAACTGGTTCTTTGAAGATGAAGATGCCGATGATGACGATACCTGCGGCGCCAAGTCCAGTCCATACAGCATAAGCGGTACCGACCGGAAGGGTCTGAGTGGCTTTATACAACAGATATACACTCAGGACCAGGCATATGATAAACGTACCAAACCACATCGTATAGGAAGCACCTGTAGCTGTTTTCAGTTTGCCGAGGGAGGTGGCAAAGCCTATTTCAAACAGGCTGGCGATGATGAGGATGATCCAGTTCATAGGGCAAATGAAAAAAGAAAAAAGAAAAGATCATACGTAACGAAGTGAATTCCCGCCAATTGCATAGCAATAGCAACAGGAGAGCAAAGGCCAATACAGATGTAAGATAAGAAACCTTACTGTCTACACGTCTTACAGTCGTACAGTCTTACACGTCTCACTGTCTTACACGTCTCACTGTCTCACTGTCTTACAGTCTCACAGTCTTACAGTCTTACACGTCTCACTGTCTTACACGTCTCACTGTCTTACAGTCTCACTGTCTTACAGTCTTACAGTCTCACTGTCTTACACGTCTCACTATCTTACTATCTCACCTTCTCACACATCCGTGCCTTGATGGAATTGTTCCGTAACTTTGCTATCATATTCAATGTAAAAAACCGATGTCACTAGAAAACACAATCAACGAAGACCTCAAAACAGCGATGAAAGCGAAAGATCAGGTCGCACTGCGAGGCATCCGCGCCATCAAGTCTGCAATACTACTTTTTAATACTTCCGGGGGGGCAGACCAACTGGATACTGAAAAGGAAATAGCCATGCTACAGAAACTGGTCAAACAACGCCAGGATTCACTTGATATCTACGTCAAACAAGGCCGTGAAGATCTCGCCGTTATCGAGCGCGAAGAGATTGAAGTGATCATGCGCTACCTGCCTAAACAACTTTCAGAAGATGAACTGAAATTAGCTATCCAGGATATCATGACACGACTCGGAGCCACAACGATGAAAGATATGGGGCGCGTGATGGGCGAAGCCTCAAAGGAATTTGCCGGTAAAGCAGATGGCAAGACGATTTCCATGGTCGTGAAAGCGTTGCTTTCGTAAAAGAGGTGTAATCTTTGATGGTTAATGGTTAGGGGGTTAATGGTTAATGGGTTAATGGTTAAAGGTTAATGGTTAGGGGGATAGAAGGTTAGTGAGCTTTTCGCCCAAACCTACAACTACACTAAACGTTTACCTTGGCCTCTATCTTAGCCTTAGCCTTATTCTGGCATCCTTTTGGCTATAAGGAATTGAGAATACCAAATTAAACTTTGTACATGAAGGCCTTCCTGAGTATACTACTGGTGTGTGCCGGAATGTGCACGGTAGCACGAGCCCAGACACCTTTGCCAACCACGGGGCCTTCCTTTTCTTCCAGGGACTCTACCATGGCACAGGTTATTTCAGTCGCTTCCCTTCAGGCATATCCAGTAGGCATAGACCGGCAGAGCACAAGACAAGAACTAACAACTACAGTAGAAATCCAGGAAACGAAAATAGTAGCACATCCGGGACCTATACGTGATTGGAGCAATCCCCCTGGCTATATGGGGTCCCGCGGCCCAGCAGTATCGAGTGCCAAACACAAACCATTAACGCCCAAAAAATACCATCGGTCGAAATCAAATCGTTGTTATACTTTCTGACGATATTGGGATCCTTGTGGAAATGGTATTACGTACAATTCATGTGTTCTTCTTTAGCCTTTGCATGACACTATGCATGGGCCAGGAAAGGTATACCCCTCCAAAGATTCCTCCCAAATATGAGAACGAGCTGAAAGAAGCCATGCACATGGCACAGGGTGGACAGATCGATGAAGCCATCAAGGAAATTAAATCCATCATCGATCGTTTTCCGGAGTGGACTTCTGCTCATCAGGAACTGGGACGTATTTATTTCAAAACAGGCAGGAAGCAAGAAGCGATAGCTCAACTCGAAACATCCCTGGCGATTGATACACTCTCACAGTTAGAGATACTCTACACACTGGGACGAATCTATGAGGATGTAAGCGAACCGGCAAAAGCAGTAGACTGCTATCAGGCTGTGATGGAAAAAGCTGTCCATGATCAAGGGCTTACGGATCGTGCTACAGTAAGTAAACAAGCGCTGGAAAAAAAGAAAAATTTGTGGGACAACGAGTTTACCATCCGGTTTAATTCATTTGATACAGACATCAACACACCACAACATGAATCCTTAGGACGGTGGTCACTGGATGGTCAGCAGATGGTTTTTACACGATTGGTCTTTGATCAGGAAGATATTTTTTTCGCATCGTTTGATAGTACGGCGGGACTTTGGCGTATAGAAGAATTTACCTACAATTCGCCGCAAAACGAAGGGGCTCATGCGCTATCTCCTGATGGCAAATATCTGATCTTTACATCGTGTAACCGACAGGATGGGTTAGGTAGTTGTGATCTCTATTTATCTTTTAAAGAAAAAGAACAATGGACCAGGCCCACTAATATGGGACCGGCATTCAATTCAAATTCATGGGATGGGCAGCCATGTTTTGGCCTGGATGGGCTTTCGTTGTTTTTCTCCAGTAGCAGACCAGGAGGTATAGGAGGCAGAGATATCTGGTATGTCTATCAGCTCGCTGCAGGTAAGTGGTCAAACCCCATTAATGCAGGTGCTACAATCAATACACCGGATGATGAAGAAAGTCCGTTTGTCCATTTTGATGGACAGACGATCTACTTTATGCGCAATGGAAAACATGGCCTGGGTGGATACGATTTGTATATGGCCCGAAAGGAACTCAGTGGAAAATGGACGACAGCAGAAAACCTGGGTTCACCTATCAATAGCGGCGCTGATGAAGGGGCGCTGACGCTTCATCCTGGTGGAACGAAAGCGATCATTACACGAATGACGGATGAGGCAAAGAATGATTTATTTGAATTTGAATTGCCTGAGAAATTCAGATCATCCCCATTACAGGCTCTTCGTGTTAACATAAAAGATTACCTCACCGGACTACCTGTTCGCGCAAGACTGGAACTTTTTGAAGTCAACGCGCTGGATACCATTCGGGTATCCCAATGGGCGGACAATGATGGTAATCTTTCTGTAGCGACACAAAGGAATATCAACTATGGCGCCATGGCTGTGGCCGATGGATACATCATGTATTCAGCCAACCTTGAAGCCGATACATCAGCTTCACGTACACTTAACATACGGATGATTGCTTTGGAGACAGCAGCAGATAAAGTGATTGTATTACAAAATGTATTTTTTGAAACGGGCTCCGCTGCACTACTTCCAACTTCTGAATCGGAATTGAATAAATTACTCTGGACCCTTCGAAAGAATACGGAAATGAAAATCGAAATTCGAGGACATACAGATAACGAAGGGGATGAAAAATCAAACCAGGAATTGAGTGAGGAAAGAGCAAAGTCGGTTTATGAATATCTTACAGGCAGGGGCATTGATGCCGGAAGATTATCCTTTGTTGGTTTTGGAGAAAGCCAGCCTGTTGCTGATAATAGTACTAAGGAAGGAAGGAAGCAAAACAGGAGGACGGAGTTTAAGGTGACGTCTGAATAGTAAACGATCTGGTCCCTGAGCATGGTGAATGTTACTAAGTGAAAGCCAGTAGGGTCTTTTAATCTTTCGAATGTTACGATATGAATTAGTCCGAAGAGAATTTTCGAGTATTATCCCTTTTTCTTCTTCGCCTTTGCCGCCTTGATGCTGTCTATTTTGGCTTGATTTGGTGCATCGTGTGTTGGAGCTTCTTTACCTCCACCCTGATGACCGGAATATTTCTCCTCTTTTGTAAGGGAGTCTATGAGATGTATGAGCGAATCTGCTTTTACACTATCCATCTTAGTAATGCTTGAGTCCTGAACAGTTGATGATTTTTCTTCAGCCATATTTTTTTTCATACCATTACATGTCAGCAGGGTAGAGAAAAGGATGATGATATTAATCGAGAATAACCAGTTTTTCATTGTGGAGGATGTGGGTGTTTGAACGGATAGAAAGAATATAGGATCCCTGGGATAGTGCACCTTTGTTAAACGTGAGCCTGTTATCTCCTGCTTTTGGTGAATCACTATAGAGGAGTTTTACAAGCCGGCCATTGGCATCAAAGAGTTCGATATTGATGTGTTCACGTTCGGCCATCGAAAATTGGATCTGCATGAGATCATACGTGGGATTTGGAAATACTTGCACATCTTCGGTTGGAGATGACGGATCTACACTTACGATGGCTCCGGCACGCACTTCGGCGACCCATGTTTTATAGGTATTAAAAACGTTCTGGTTATTGATGTTGGCTCCATAGCTACCGGCGAGCCATATACGCGGATCAGGGCTGTTATGCTTTCGGGCGATGCCGGTATAATCTCCCCATCGTTCATCATCATTCAGAAAATCAACAAACGTTTCACCTGCCTTGACGCGTACGGACGGGGACCAATTCATTTGTTGATCACAATTGACTACCCTTACTTCAGGATAAGTGTCTCCTGAGCTTCGCAGGAAAGCGACCATCACAGATAGGTCGTTATTGGAAGTGGAAAAGGGTACAACTGCGGGATAGGAATAATCATAAGAACCCTGTAAACCAAAAGTTGATGTCTGGTTAAACTGGTCAACAACATCAAGCCTGTTGTAATGAATACCATTCCAGCCATCTCCGATATCTGAATGGAAAACAAAATGCACGATACCATTGAGGTAAAATGCATTCTGGATCCTGCAATCGCCATTATCTAATTGATCGTTGGAGCCACTTTGTAAGGCATTAGCAGCCGGACTATATGGATCCACAGCGATGGTATAAGTTAATAATTGAGGTGTACCGGACATATCATCTGTGAGATCCCAAAGTCTGATGCGGTTTTCTCCTGCGGATTCACTGCTGACCATATAGATACCTGGCCCGTAATTACCCTGGTGGCCAAACGAGGCTGGAATTAATGTAAAAGCGTCATAAGGATCTGTATTCAGGCCTGACCAGTACTGCCAGTCGAGGGAATTGCCGGCATATCCGGCAGCTTTTGGAATCTGATAAATCACTGACTGGTTAAAGCTGCTTCGGAAAAGATTGCCGGTGACATAGATTTCGTTATTTGACACACCCAGGCCCGGATAATCAAACCAACAATCATTTTGCAGTGGGTTACCAGTGAGCGTGTAGATCCACCAACCATTGAGTGGGTTATTGGTTTTAGAAAAACACACCACTACTTTGGATGTGCTGGGATTGGATCCATGGAGGACGATGAGGACAAACCGATCAGCGCCACTGTCATAAATAACTTTAGGATCAAAAAGAGAAGCTGATAGCTGAGGGTCATCAAAAAAGTCGGACCAGAAATCAAAATACAGGAAAGTCCCGGACCCGTTGTAATATTCTATGCCATCATTGTTGGCAGTGATTATGTTTCCGTTGTTAGCTATAGCGATGGTGTTGTCAGGTGGTGTGCTTTCGGTAGACCAATTGGCTTCAAAGTTGGTGCCGATCAGTGGGGTTACAGCCCTTGAATTGGTTTCGTTTCCTGCAGCTGGATTATAAGAGGCAATTTTGCCTTGTAGCTTAGCCTCTTTGATTTCGGCCACTCCCGGAGCGTAATGTTTTCTAGAAGATCGGGATCTGACAGAGACGGCCCATTTATCTCCGGTGATTTGATGGTCGACAGACTTGAGCAATGTGGTGGTTATCGTGGAAGATTTAACACCTGCATTTGTTTCAAGACCTGGAATACTGCTTCCTGGTTTGATTTTAACTTGTTGCGCTTGAAGGCTCTGAAGGATAAAACTTGAAAAGAGCAGGACAATTAACAAATTAGATCTCATGATAAAACAATTTTGGGTTTACGAATACAAAAACAGGAATGAACCACAACCGGAATAAATAAAAAACCAAGCCTCCGTGTAACATTCGGTAAAGATAAAACCAGTTTCCTATCAATATGGTCAACAGGGAGGCAAAAATATATTCAAGACCCAAAATACTAAAAAACAGCAGGGGTTTACATATTCCGGCAGTACGGGTTTTATTGGTTACACTAATGCTTGGTTCTGGTTCGACCGGCCTATCCGGATCAAACGAGAGGACAGTATTTGGAATCAAAAAGAAATCAAAGGACAAGCAGAGGCAGTTCTTTAACAGATTTTTCGCGCGGATTGTAGATCCCGCCAGGTAGCTTGGTATTTTCAGCGGGAGCCACAGAGGTGCAGAATTATGATTTAGATTTTCCTCTGTCCTTTCCCCTAAATCCTACTTTGGCTACCTTTAGACGCTCAACACATCGCCTAAAGGGGACTTGTTTGATTTTAAACTACTCCTTGCCTTATGCCCCCTGATTTCTATTCGCGCAGATCGTAGATCACACCAAATAGCTTAGTATTTGTAGCGGGAGACGCAAGGGCGTAAGACCTTTAAAATGATAGTACAAACTGCCGGGTATAGATTAATTTGCATTCGTGCGTTCAGTACAGCGTTACTGTGTTAAATTTGTTTCTATGATGTTAGACTCTAGACATAGGATGCCAGATGTCAGACTTCAGATACCAGAATAAATATTGTAATTGTGGATAATCGTTTAACCATTTAACCTCCTAATCTCCTAAACTTCTGTATGAAATACCTGATCCTTTCATTGGCCTTCTGCGCAACCATAACGCTCACAGCGCAAATTTCTTTCACTGACAAAACCAACTTTGCCGGACTCGGAGGGAGCCACCTCAACAATGGCCTGGCCCTCGGTGATTATGATGGCGACGGTCGCGAAGACCTGTATGTCTCTGCGCTCAACGGTGGACCTAACAGGCTCTATCGGAATATGGGCAACTTTATATTCCAGGACGTTTCTGCACAGGCAGGTGTTAATTATGCAGGTACCAGTAAAGTCAGTAGCTGGGCTGATATCGACAACGATGGTGATGCTGATCTGTATGTGGGCAACCGGGACGAATTGGATCTCCTTTACATCAATCAGGGCGATGGTACGTTTGTGGAAGAAGGAGCCATACGGGGCATCTACAATCCATTTCCGGCCTCATCCGTTTTATTTGCGGACATCAATCGCGATGGCTGGCTTGATCTTTATCTAGGCAATGTCAACAATCCCAATATGCTCTATATCAATAATGGCAACGGTTATTTCAGTGATCATACAGAGGCCAGTGGTGCTGGTGACCAGGCGGTGGCGATGGGTTCAGTCTTTTTTGATTTTGATCTCGATGGGGATGATGATCTCTACCTTACACATGATGCACAGGTACCATATATCCTTTTTGAAAATATGGGTGATGCAACATTCACAAACATTTCAGCGGATGCCAATGTCAACTATGCGGGCTTCGGAATGGGTGCGGATGTAGGTGATTTCAACCTCGATGGGTACATGGACATTTATATCACCAACCTGTATGACAATGTGTTGTATCAAAATATGGGTGATGGTACTTTTGAAAATGTAGGCGAAGCATTTGACGTCAATAATCCAGGCATGGGATGGGGCAATGTATGGGGTGATTTTGACAACGATCGATTGCCAGACATCTATGTAGTCAATGACTATTATTTTTCGCCGTATGACAATGTGTTGTATCGCAACACCGGCACAGGATTTGAAATCGCTTCTGAAGGAGATCCGTGTGAAAGTCCGTATGCTGGTTATGCTACAGTTGCGGCTGATCTTAATGATGACGGTCGGCTTGATATACTGGTGGCCAATAGCGGAGCACCAGGTGTTCAATTATTTCAGAATACAACCAGCGATGTAAACCATTTTATCGACTTTCATCTGGAAGGCGTCGAATCAAATCGTGATGCGATCGGAGCGAAGGTAGAAGTGCATACTGCTGCCGGTATTCAGTATGATCAGGTGATTGGCAATAGTGGATGGGCCGCTGACAATGGAAGGTGGATTCATTTCGGGCTGGCAGATCAAGTGGTCGTTGATAAAATAGTTATCAAATGGCCATCAGGAGCCATTGAAGAAATTCAAAATCTGGATGGCGATCAGAAATTCAGGATCAGGGAAGGTGAAGGCGTGGTGACCAATATCGCTGAAGAAACTCAAAAACGAATTAGCTGTCAAGCTACATTCGCAGGAGGTATCATCCATATGCAAACAGCTATCGAAGGAATGGTGAAAATTGAATTGTTTGATTACCTCGGGAAATCTGTACCGGTCAACCGGGATAGTAATAATACGACTATCAGTCTAAACGCCAATAGCATTCCTTCAGGCATCTACATCTTGCAAATGCAGGGAGAAAAGGAAAGCTGTGTTGCACCTGTTTTTATTTACTGATAGGGTGATATCAGGATAAAGAACTCCGTAAATATTTCTCTTATGTTGACAACAAACGCCTGGTGTTGCTAGTGATTTAGTATCTTGTTTTCAAGACAATTTTACCAAGGCCTTCTATTTCTTCTTGAGACGTAAAGTGCACAGTGCCTTTTTTGGATAATACTTCCCATGCGATATTGCTTGTGATATCGTCTATTGCATTTTCGCTAGTTACATCTTCTATTAAACTGAAAGTTCTTTCGTCTTTCATTAATACAGCTTGTGTAAAATCTTGATGTACAATAAGCAATTCTCCACGTCCGTCAATAGCAGCTTGATATATTTCTTGCAAATCGGTAAGTACTTTTCCGTTGGCTACTGCTTCTTGCATTTCGCTAATGGCATCTGTTCTACGGTTTTTTTGTTGTTCTTTTACGAGCACCCAAGATTGTTTTACGATTTGATGCGTTTTTACTTTATTGTAGTCAATATTGGCATAACCTAAATAGGCACTTGGTTTGTCAGCTATTTGTTGTAGCCTACTCCAATTGTCTTCCGTAGCTATGACTACGCATTTTAAGTCTGTTTCATGATGTACATTTAACAAAGCTTTGTCCACCCTATTCAAAAACTCCCGAACTAAATCATCTAGATGTTTTGCATCACTTCCTTTGTCGGAATATGTATTGTAATGTCTGTTTTCTGAAAAGGGGAAATCATCATTTTTTACTTCTTGAATGATAGCATCGTTAACGGCTTCATAAAGTTGAACACCACTTTGAGAAAGTAGCATTACGAGGTAGTTCTCACTTCGGTTATATTCTTTAATAATGGAGCGAATGGCAAAGCTGTTCGAAATGTGTACACCCTGATTGCTGGTTGACCAAGAGGATCTTATAATTTCTTGCGTATCATTAGAAAGAAAAATGTGTAGGCTTTCCAAATTATAGTTTACATCAATTTCATTACCTACTTTTTCAATATGCTGTAACAGTTGTGCCGATTCTCTTTTGCCAAATTCATTTATGACTCTTTCTTCTGCTTCTTTCAACAGGTTTTTGAGTAATATTTCATCCTGCTCATTGTCAGGATGCGTGCGATGCGTATTTAACGAAATGGTAACGCAAGGAGAATTTATTTCTGTTGCAAGCTTTTGCAATTGTTTTTTTAAAGTCATCATTATTATTTATAAAATGTTTTTTCCTACTCTTATGAATTTTCAGATTACTTCCCTTTGAAATGTGTGGTCATTTTGTTTTTGGCTAGTCCTGCCATTGGTTATAACGGTCCGGTGTACCCGACATCAGGATTCGCATGTAGAGAACTGACTACAGATAGATGCTTCCAAAGTTACAATAATTTTAGTTATTGTTAATAACCCTGATAGTAGATACACAATGTGTCTGTCTTTAAAGGTTAATATAGTGGTTTAAAGAAATATTTCCCAGACGGTGATCGTCCTTTATGAGCTGGCTCAACGTTCCAAAATATTAATAATTCGCAATGTGGTATGGGGTGGCTCCTGCATTGATCTTCCCCCCAAAAACAGGACAGTATCTTTAGTTAGAATTTCTAACCTAAACATACTAAAAAATGACAAGACGGAAGTTTGCTGTTCTGATTATTTCCACAGTGTCGGTTTTTTACAATTACACCTAACGACTAAGCGGTCTGTGGCGGCTCAATCCGCAAATCTTCCAGATAGCCTTAATCTGTTTCAAGATAATAAACGGTTAGTAAACGTTTATCCGTCATTGCTATTTGTCTTGTTCTTTTATGTTCCTCGGTGGTGCTCATATTGTTCTGATTTTTATTATAATTTCTGACAACCAGTTTATCTACGCACCTAAATATAGACGTTTTCATTTGTATGGCAATGGAATAGTATAGCGTTTTTCAATGTCATCATGGCGTGGATACAGACCTACGCTTTTGTATCTCCATATTAAGATTGTACAATTCCTGCATTCCCTGGATTTATTTTCATTTCGGGAGCAGGGCAAAAAGGTAATGATCAAGAAGACTGGTTCGGAAAACTATTTTATCAATTATACGCCAATTTAAAGGGAAAAAATGGAGCGATATTGAGACCCTAAGGGCTAACACGCCCGAATCATATTAAGATGGATACCAAGAGTAAACTTATTGATGAGTTTCAAGTGACTGGGGCAAATGTTCATGATAGTCAGGTATTGGAAGAGCTACTTGATGAAACAGATGCTAAGAAACCATTATGGGCGGATAGCGCATATGATAGCGAGGAAATAAGGAGGGTATTCAAGAAGAATAAGATCGGATGTAGGATTCATAAAAAAGGATCGCGACATGTTACACTGTCACCTTAACAAAAAGGGGCGAATAAATTTAAATCCAGAACACGATCCGGAGTGGAGCACGTATTTGCTTCAATTCGAAACAGAGTGAATGGATTAACTGTTCGATGTATAGGGCTAATGAGAAGTACAGCTGATATCAAAATGCAAAATCTGGCATATGATATAATCAGGGTTGATTATTTAAAAAACTTCAAGGGATAAGTCTGCCAACTTGATAAAATGTGGTTAAATAAATCAAGAATTCATTCTTAAAAAGCTTTGAAAAAGTGAAAGCAAAGTCCACAGCTACTCAAATATAACCCTCAAAAAACTTAAAATTTTCAAAAATGAAAAAACTAAAGAGGACGAAACAAGAAATCAGGTTTTAGCGGTTCCCTTAATTTTAAATTGTACTATTATTTGTCTTTTATTTTTTATTCATTTCAACTACAAAAAGCCCTCTAATTTCGTTTTCGGCATATCCAATGGCTTGGTCAGAGGGATATAGTTTGTTAATTTGTTTGAGGGTAGCCGTATTTATTTCTTTCTCGGGTTTGCCATGACATTGCATACACATTTGATTAGTTAGGATAGGGTAGTAGCCCACTATTTTCCCATCCATTTCGGTAACAATTGGTGGTTGTTCTTCTCCATTTGCATGCGCTTCTTTCCATTTTTTGATGTAATCAAATTCGGCTTCGTTAGCCAGATTTCTTGGATTTCTTGGTTGGTCGCTCACCCGTTTTATTTTAGCATCCAATACTAGCGACATGCTATCGGTGATGAATATAGCTTTGATGTTACAAAATTTAACCGCTCCTTCTGTGCCTTTCTCACTTATGGAAGAAACCAAGTATTTAGCTAAACTTGATTTAGTTTGCAAGGCCAATTCTTTTCCTGTTTCTATGTAATTTATGTTGATGATAGGCACAGTGCTTACTTGCTTTTCTGTATCATTGTCTGATTGGTTCGAATCCTGATTTCCTGAGCAACTAGCTAATCCAATTATTCCACTAATTGCTGCGATTAGAATTATATATATGAGCTTCATTCGAAATACGTATTAAAGGTCGTAAATGATGCGTTAAATATTTGAAAATTTGCAGCAAACGCTTGTTCTGTTTTACTAGCAGAGAACTCCTCTGATAAATCTATAAAAGGTAGTAACCATTTGTGTAATTCATCATGGGCTTGACCTTTCATGGTACAGGTTGATGTGAGTAATTCAATACTACTTTTAAGTTTTTTTGCAAGTGCAGCATAATCATTAGCACTTTTTGCTTCAAGGGTATTGACATCGTTTTCCATATTTCGGATATGGGTCATCATATGGGCATCTACTTTCCATTTTTCGCCATGGTTAAGTACAATGTCCGTCAATTCATCGTTATGCTGATGTTCCTCATGAGTAACGGGTTTAGTCTGTTCTGGGAACTTTTCATTCGTAACGTTACCGCAACTGAAAAGGAACAAACTAATAGCTATGAGTGAAATTGTTAACGTTTTCATATTTTCTTTTTTGTGATTATTAAATAGGCAATGATTGTGAATACAAGCGTAATAGCTATTCTAAAAATCATTGCACTGATAGTTTTAACTTCATAAATTCCACCTGAATTAACGTGAAATGCAAGACCAATAAAGGAGGCAATCAATATTATCGTTGAAATACCTAAGAGGAGAGGTGTCCATTTTTTGCTTTGCATGAACCCATAAGCAGCAAAAAGATAAAGAATACTACTAATGAAATTTGACCACACCACAAACAATACATAATTACCTTCTTTGGCCCGGATACCAAATAAATTAAAGATGACGGAAGTGCTTAGAAACAAAGTAAGCAAACCAAACCCTGCTAAAAATATAGGAAATAAATATGAAACTAAATATTTCATTTTGATTTGGTTTTTATCAGCGTTAAAACCGCTTCTATCATATTGTCTCCGTTTTTACTTATATCAAAGTGAAAGTTTGCAACTCTCCATTTAAACATTTGAAGTCGGAATGTTCCCATGACGATATGCATTAATTCATCAGGAGTTATTGAGTTAGTGAATACTTTCTTTTGTTGTCCTTCCAAAATAATAGGCATTAAGTGTTTCATTTTCATGCCCATTATTTTCAATATGGTTTCGTTGATGCGCTGGCTTTCTTCCATCAGTCCATCTGAAAATACCGCAACTACGAAATGAGGGTTCTTTTTAAAGAAAGAAAATTGATTTTTAAAGAGGGTTATAAATTTTTCTTCAGGTGATTGGTTGCTGGAAATTGCATTCGTATAGCGCTCATCCATACTCGTTGCAAGAAATTCGAGTAAGGCAATAATTATTTCTTCCTTGCTTGTATAGTGTCTGTAAAGGGCGCTTTCAGAGAAGTGCATTTCTTTAGCCAGGTTCTTAATGGTTAAACCACTTACACCTGATGTGGTAAGTATTTTACCTGCTGCTTCTATAATTTCAAACTGTCTATTCGATAATACTGCTACCATTTCTTGCTTTTTATTCGTTTACAGATTTCATTTTCAAAAATGCAAGCCCTAACCAAATCACAGAAACGGTCATTGCTATTGCTCCTATTAGAACTAAAGCAGGAGGTAACCCAAAATACACCTCTGTTAATATTCCGACGGGCATTAATAAGCCAATAAGGGCCAACCAGGAAATGGCTTTCACGTTTTGGAGTTTGCCGCTGAAATGTATAAGGAGATAACCAATCAGAATGTTTAAAAAAGCGAATAGGTTACCATGAACGTGAGCCAGTCTGCTTTCAAAATGGTTTCCGATACTGTATGAGTCAATCCATTCTTCTTTGCCAGGAGCAAAGTCACGTAAGTAAATTAATAAAAAGCCATAAGCCATAAAAAGACCCATGGTCAGGAACCCAATTGCGATATTGTTTTTGCCGTTCATTTTGCTGTATCTATAAGGTAAGTGAATACTCGCTCACAAAGTTAGCGGTATTAATACAGACATGCAAGTTTTTCTTGGAATGAGTTTCAAATAGTGACAAAAATCATCAGTTATGGCTGGAAATTGATTTTTTTAGATCTGCCCGATGGTTGTACAACTATCTTACTGGTATAAGGCTAAATCACTATTACATTGAACCTTGTTTCGTCAGTTTTATAGACTGGTCAGTAGATGATCAGATAGTATACGGCGGTTGGATTAATCCTCTTTTGACTTTTGAATAACCATGTTGACCGTATCTACTGCACCAAGTCGATTGAGAACAATATTCAGGTTATCCCCTGGATAATAACTTCTCCACTTTTCCTGAAAATCTGCGATGGAGAGAATCTTGTGTCCGTTCACATACAAGAGGACATCAAGGGATTGAATACCGGCTATATCTGCAGCGCCGTTGGCGTCCAGGGCCTCCACTACGACGCCATATACTTCTGGGAGTTTTGAATGTGAGGCAATTTCATCCGTGACTTTCCGGATGGACATACCCAGTGATCCTTTGACAAGTGCGCCATGATTAGCGATGTCACTCGTGATTCTACTGACTAGATTGGAGGGCATGGCGAATGCAAACCCTTCATTATTTATGTCAGAGGTAATAATTCCCACTGTGACACCTACGAGCTCGCCATGTAGATTGACGACAGCACCTCCGCTGCTTCCCTCACTTGTAGATGCGTCGATCTGTATAAAAAGAGGTGTCTTATTGCCTGGAAAATCATACGCCCGATCCAGTCCGCTGACAATACCACTGGTCACAGATGATAGTAATCGGTTAGGATTGCCTATGGCAAGGACTTGTTGACCGATATGTAAGGAATCGCTATTGCCAAAGGGTAGAAAAGACAAGCCTACAGCCTGGATTCTCAATAAGGCGATGTCATAGGTGGAATCTGTTCCGACCACTGTGGCTTTATAGGGAAATTTTTCATCCACCAATACCTCAATATCCGGATTCCCTGAAATCACATGATAATTGGTGACCACAAAGCCATCCTGAGCGACAACGACCCCGGAGCCGGTTTTAAAATGTGCCTTATCATAATCTCCTCCAGCAATAGAAAGATTTGTACTGGTCACGAAAACCACGGCGGATTTGCTTAGTGCGGCGACCCGCTCGAGTTCATGTCCGGTAAATGCGGTTTGAATGGGGGCGTCCGGTTTTTTAAATAGCCATTGAGAGAGTAAAAGGGTAAGTGCGACGCTTAACAAAGCGGTAAGAAAGAAAGGCCAGATGGGTTTCATAGTGCCAGTTATTTTGATTCAGAATATTAAATTACTAAAAGAAATCAAAAGTGTAGCTATAATAAAACGGGAACAACTAAACCAAAGGTTCCTTTATGACTTTCGAAAATAAAAAAGCAAGTTGGGGTCCGTTCCTTTTTTTGTATTCTGTTTTGCCTTTGGCAGATTCGTGTCCTCATATCCTCGTTATTACTATTTCAGACGGCAAAAGAGGAGATGTACTGTTCAAACAATTTAGCGAGATAAAACCTCTCTGTTCGAAAGGGATTCATTTGAGATATTAGATGTTGGGAAGATATTTATTCAGTTGTTTTCCTTTTTATAGAAAGGTTCTAAACAGGTTGTCCTTTTATGTTGAGGTGGAGGTTTTCATTCATTTTTTGTTACCGCTTAATCTATAGGGGCAATATTAATTGGTCGCCAGACACCACCATAGATTTCATCTTCTGTGCCAAAGGCATGGGTACAGGATATGCCTTTTTTCGGTCCGGACAACGCTTCTATTTTTAACCCATGGATTTCTCTTCCCATCGTTAGCGTATCGAATATCGCAACAGGCTGATTGAAATTCATTGGATTGATGTGACCCAATGCATAGATCACAGAGTAAAAAGGTCCTGAGTCACCCTGATCTTCTGAAGCGGAAGCCCAGAGGATACCATCATGGTCTACATGGATATCTGTAATACATCTTTTGGTTTTAGCATTTGTCCATTGACCGGGTGCATCAACAGGTATTCCTTTCAATCCATCGCCTTCAATAGTCAAGGTATTCTGCTTCATATCCCATAGTCCCCATCGGATGATTCCTAACGGACTAAATTCAGATCCGCCACGTTCACCTAAAAGGATAATCCTTTCATTTTCGGTGTAGGGCAAACAATGCATGGCTTCATATTGGTCGCCCTCGATGTCAAAGTCATTCAGGTGTAAAAACGGATACTTAACAGAACCCAAAACGGTTGCAATGCGCAAGCTAAAATCAATTTTTATATGAAATATTCGACCTAATGCGCCTTGCCAGTTGCCGGCTTCTGCGACCAGAAATTCATTTGTCTTTCCCGGAATAAGACAGATACTTTCCAGATCATTTGGATTGCCTTCTTCGCCCCAGGAGACCATTTCAATAGGGAGCACATTTATAGATTCATGGGTGAGAATGATCCAGCCCAGTCGGGTACCGCTTTTGTGTTTTTTAAGGTCATAGACCACCAGGTATGTACTATCAGTCAGTTGTTCCATTCCACTGGAGCCACCACTTATTTTTTTGTCACTGACTTGAGGCGCGGAAAAGTCTATGGGATGCTGCTTCAGCTTTTGAGTCGTGGTACAAGCGGTAAAAAGTAGCAGGGCAAAGATTAGCGATTCGGCGGGATATATTGAAAGCTTTCTATGGACCATTGGTTATTGTTTTTGGAATGGGCGATACTATAAATGAATCACGAAGATACAGTGACTATTTCAGCGAATCTGACTTCTTTGTGAAGAATGCAAGGTAGGTGTGCGATGCTTATTCTAAGATGGCAGGAATTGCATATGAGCCTAGAAAAATGAGATGGCTTCAAAATTTCTCATCCATAAATTTTATTAAATCGAACCAAGACAGATCTCCTTTAAGGTGAGTATCAAGTAAAATGAAATTTAAACGATGCCTATCCAACACGTTTAAATTTTTTCAGCAAAAGGAACGGCATTGACTTTATGGTATGCATCGGCTTCAAGGTTGAGCCTGATAACTATCGCCGTAGTGGTTTCATCTCAAGAGTTGGGATGATAGCTGACGACATTTCTGTTTGTTTTTTTATCGATGGTATAACAAAGGAGAGTCTTACAACGATGCCATCTATGTTGTCATTTTAAATTTTTAAAGACAAATGAAATGCAAAAAATGTAAACAAATTAATATGATTTATTGATGTTACAAATATAAATGGGGAAGACAAATGACTACGTATTTGATTGATGTGATTTTAGAACAACATCTAAATCAGCATCAATTTGAATGAGGTCTGAATATAACTCTTCGAGCAAGTTT
>JBBRDL010000078.1:0-19042 GCA_038203965.1 Chitinophagales bacterium
TGTAGCTGGCCTGAGCGGATCGCTTTGCTGATGATGGCATGTGCTGCGCGAGCTTTTACGCTTCCCCCCGGTTGGTCCCATTCAGCTTTACCCCAGATCCGAATACGGTCCGTACTGAGCGACTTTATAAGTAATAAAGGCGTATTTCCTACCTGGGGGAGGGAGGCGGAGATCCTTGGTATTTGTTGAATTTGTGTTGTCATGGTGTTGATGGTGCTGGGATAAATGAAAAAAGCCTTTCAATCCGGAGGAACTGAAAGGCTCTGTGTATTTTACTATTAGGTATAGTACACTCCCAGTTCAACCCGGAGGTTGAGCACAACAACAACATGCGCAGAGGAAGTGACTATTCGTATTTTTCATAAATCGCGACAAATATATGGGTGTTTGTTTCACAATGTCAAGAGCAAGGTTCAAATTTGTGCCACTATATCTTTCTAACAACTGAATCGACCAAAAGTTATGCCAATCTCAGAAACAAATTTTTCTCTATCGGGACAAACAGGATTTTACCGTGGGAAAGTCAGAGACGTCTATTACATAGATGATGTAATGGTAGCAGTGGCTACCGACCGGATATCAGCTTTTGACCACATCCTGCCCAGGCCTATACCTTATAAAGGGCAGGTATTGAATCAGCTGGCAGCTTATTTTCTCGATGCTACAAAGGATATAGTTCCAAACTGGAAGATGGCTATGCCTCATCCTAATGTGACCATAGGCTTGCTGTGCGAACCTATTCGTGTTGAAATGGTCATACGTGGTTATCTGGCGGGTCACGCATTGAGAGAGTATCATGCGGGTAAGCGCCTTTTATGTGGTGAAGTGATGTTTGACCTGATGGCTGACAATGAAGCTTTTCCTGAACCTATCATCACACCGGCTACCAAAGCGGATACAGGACATGATGTAGATATTTCCGGCGAGGACATTGTGAAGCAAGGCATTCTGGCAGCAGATGTTTACAATGAAATGGTTAGAATCACAAAAGCTTTGTTTCAGCGTGGTACAGCGATGGCCGCAGAACGTGGTTTGATCCTGGTGGATACGAAATATGAATTTGGATGGTATAAAGATCAGCTTTATATCATCGATGAAGTTCATACACCTGATAGCAGCAGGTACTGGTATGCTGATAAATATGAACAGCATCAAAAGGATGGTAAGCCTCAGGAACATCTTTCAAAGGAATTTGTCAGAGAGTGGTTGATGTCAAAGGGATTCCAGGGTTTGGAAGGACAGCAGATGCCAGTGATGGATAATGAGATCGTCAATCAGATCAGCGAGCGATATATCCATTTGTATGAAATGATGACCGGCAAAACATTTGAGAAGAAAGCAGATGATGCGGAAACAATTGAGCGGGAGATAGAGGTAGGGTTGAGAGGGTAGGTATTTGGGATGAACTACTACTTCGCCACTACTTCGCCACTACTTCGCCACTACTTCGCCACTACTTGAAAGTAGTGGTAATTCAATTTGATTATACTGAGGTGTTGCTACTTGCTGCTACTTTGCCGCTACTTCGCCACTACTTGAAAGTAGTGGTAATTCAATTTGATTTTTCTAAGGCGCCAGTACTTGAAAGTAGTGGTAATTCAATTTGATTTTTCTGGGGTGTTGCTGCTTGCCGCTACTTTGCCACTACTTCGACACTACTTGAAAGTAGTGGTAATTCAATTTGGTTTTTCTGGGGTGTTGCTGCTTGCCGCAACTTCGCCACTACTTTGCCACTACTTCGCCACTACTTGAAAGTAGTGGTAATTCAATTTGATTTTTCTAAGGCGCCAGTACTTGAAAGTAGTGGTAATTCAATTAACAATAATTGGGATATGTGGGCTTCCAGTGCAAGGCTATTGAATTGCCACCATTTTCAAATGGTGGAAAGGGGGATTATTTGAGTAGTTGAAATCCATTTTTGTTTAAATAGTCGTTGAATTCTTCATAGGTTATTGGAATTGAAATTTAGGGCTTGCATGAAATACTTGCAAGGACATGTGGTAAAAATTGAAGAACAGGAGAAATTTAATCTATGTTTTAATCATTGAGCAACTTTTTCAACGTATCAATGACATAATCGATCTCATCAGGTGTATTGTAAACGGCAATTCCCATCCGGGTCACCCCGCCCTGGCCCATCAGTCCCATAGCTTCTACAGCACGGATAGCATAGAAATGGCCATCCCAAGCGCAGATAGAATGATCGGCGAGGTATTTACAAATTTCTTCAGGTCGTTTGTTTTCGACTGTAAAGGATAATGTTGGAGCACGTTGTGTCTCCTTCAATGGCGGACCGTATATATCCACGCCATCAATATCCCTGAGGCCGAGATAAAGTTGTTGTGCAAGGCTTCGTTCATATTTCTGGATATCGGCCATGGCACTTATGATCTTTTCACGGAGGGTTGAACCTTCACCTAAAGAAGCCACAAAATCAATTGCGGCTGAAACACCAGCTAGTGCAGCATGATTGAGCGTCCCACGTTCTATTCGATACGGAGCATTTTGAGTCTGCACTCTCAGTCTATCTGTATCGAGTCGATCCAGTGCTCCCGGACGGGAATAAAGAATACCTACATGAGGACCATAAAACTTGTATGCCGAACATAACATGAAATCACAATCAATGGCTTTCACATCGGTGAGCAGATGAGGTACAAAGTGAACACCATCAACTACTAACAAAGCTCCTACTTCGTATGCGAGTTGGCGCACACGATCAATCTCATTGACGGTGCCAAAAATATTTGAAGCGAGGCCTATGGCGATGACCCTTGTCTTTTCGTTTATCTTTTTTTCGAGGTCTGCATAATCGAGGCTTCCATCTTCTTCGAGCAATACTTCGCGAACCACGATGCCGTGTCTGCGCTGATGCAGCCAAGGGCCTCGATTGGCTTCATGATCAAGTTGTGTAATGAGGATTTCGTCACCTGGCTGAAGAGAGCGGGTAATGGCGTTGGCAAGTACAAAATTGAGGCTTGTCATATTGGCTCCGAAGGAGATCGTATGTCCTCCTTCTGCGCCAATCAGCGCTGCTACCTTTTCGCGTGTCTGCTCGACCAATACATCGGTTTCCTGTGAAGTGACAAATTGGCCATGGGAATTAGCATTGTAATAACTGTATACATGGACCATCGCATCGATCACGGATTGAGGTACCTGGGTTCCGGCTGGGCCATCGAGGTGGACTATTGGTCGGCCATTGACTATCCGTTTTAAGGAGGGGAATTGACTCCGGACAGCGTCATTCATAGGTTGTAGTAGGTTGCTTAGGGGTGTAAGGTAAGAAAAAGGTGAAAAGGCATGGGGCGGGGGGTAAGGGACAAGGGGCATGGGCAAGGAGCAGGGGGCAAGGAGCATGGGGCAAGGAGCAGGGAGCATGTTTTGGCGCAGCGAAGATCCTGCGGGAAAGGGAAGAAGAGGCTATGGTTATTGATGTTCAGGGGATTTCATTGGTCAGTCCGCAAAAGTCAGAAATACCTTTTGACAAGGGGGTTTCAGGGGTGAGGCGCAGCCGAACCCCTGAGAAACTTCCCCGTTTCCGGCCATAGACCGCTGCAGGCGGTCTATGTGCTGGGAAACTTTACCTTTGCATCCCTTGTTAAAGGGGGCAAAGATCATTGACACTACGGGGCTGACAGGAATCGACAGTAAATGTCTTGTGTCAGTAAGCATGCCGGGGAATGATAGTTCACCCCGTTACCAAATGATTATCGACCAACAATCGGCGATCGTTCTTTCGCTATGGCAGCCTAATTCTAGGTAGTTAGCTTGCCTTTGTGCTACGGTTTGATTTCTGCTACAAAATCTGACGCACACCATAAAATGCAGACTAAGCTAAGGGGATGTCCTGACCCAAGGCCGACAATCAAAGGGAATCGGATGGGATCGCGTTGTTGCAGTACCTGAAACCATCTCAAAACCAGATCTGCAAATAAGCATGTAGAAAACTGATGTGAACTTTATCTGGACGGGGGTTCAATTCCCCCCAGCTCCACCAATAAGCAAGGGGCAAGGAGCAGGAAGCAAGGGGCAGAAGTGTGGTAAAGATTTGCTTTTTGCATGAAGGTAAATGTGCGCTTGACACAAACCTTTATCTTGCAGGTCAATGATTTCCGCTCCCAAAAGAATCTGCCTGATCAGTGTTGAGATATTTGCCTGGAGCAAATATGGAGGATATGGCAAATCCACACGTATCATTGGAAGAGAACTCGTCAAACGCGGGTATGAAGTCAGCGCGGTCATACCCAGAAGACAGGACCAGCAACCTGAAGAATGGCTGGATGGTATCAAGGTGTACGGGATGGATCCCATAGAAATGCTGACATCCGGCGCCATTTACAAAAAAATCAATGCAGATATTTATCACTCCTGTGAACCTTCCATCGGTACATGGTTAGCAATGAAGGCCGTACCTACTGCGGTCCACCTGGTGACTTGCCAGGACCCGAAAGGATATCAGGAGTGGATGCAGGAATTTGCATTTCCCAGTAAAAGTAGAATCCAGGTAGTAAAAAACTATCTCTTTGAAGCTAACATCCTTGTGCGATCAGCTGTACGTGCAGCACATGGCGTCTATGTACCGGCAAAGTTTCAATGTCAAAAGGCTAAATCAATATACCATCTCAAGACTGCGGCTACCTTTTTACCAACACCCGCTGAGATGCCCGAAGAGGCTGTTAAATCCCCTGGACCTATCGTATTATATATGGGCAGGATGGACCAACGTAAACGTCCAGAGCTTACATTGAGCCTGGCACAGGAATTTCCTGACGTCCTTTTTAAAATCGCTGGCAAAGCCCGTGTCCCACAATATGAAACCGAACTGAAAGAAAAATTCGGTCATCTTCCAAATATCGAATTCCTTGGTTTTGTAGATCAGTTCAACGGTGATGTACACCATCGGTTGTTTTCTGAAGCATGGATCCATATCAATACATCCGTGCGCGAAGGTCTGCCCAATTCTTTTATTGAAGCTGCAGGTCACCGTTGCGCTATGCTCAGTCATGTCAACCCTGATGATTTCGCAACGCGTTTTGGATATCATGCTGTAAATAATGATTTTAGTAAAGGCCTTGAATTCCTTTTGAGCGAAGATCGATGGCGTGAAAAAGGTATGGAGGGGTTTGCCTATGTCAGCAATACGTATAGTTTACCTATAGCCATGGATGCGCATGAAGAGATATATCATCAAATGTTCAGAAAGACATGATCACTTCGTTGAGCTGAATTAAAAGGCTTTATGTATTTGACATTAAAAAAAGAAATGGCGTTCTTATGACCGACTTCAATATAGATTATATAGGTATCGGAGCAGCTAAAGCAGGCACCAGTTGGGTCAATCAAATGCTAGGAGCACATCCCGGTATATGCACCGCCGAACCAAAGGAAGTGCATTTTTTTCATGACAGCACCTACAATACAGCGCAGATCCATCAAGGAAATTTTAAGAAAGGGCTGACCTGGTACAAGCGGTTTTTTCAACACGCGGCAGAAGGACAAATTAAAGGGGAGATTACTCCAAAGTATTTGGTTGATCCGGTAGTGCCGGAACGCATACAAATGATTTTTCCCAATGTAAAACTGATCCTGTGCATGCGCTCACCAGTGGACAGGGCAACCTCCCACTATTATTTTACAAGACATTACGTCAAAACTGAAAACAGGCCTATCGCGCAAGCTATGCGTGAGGAAACAGAATATATCAACAATGGATTGTACTGCAAACACCTGCAACGATATCTTGAATATTTTCCACTATCTGCTTTTCATTTTGTGTGGTTCGATGATATCGTCAGACAACCTGATAAAGTACTTGAAGAACTATTTACTTTTCTCGGTGTGGATTCAACCTTTAAACCGCCCGGAATGTATGGCAAATCAAATGCAGCTAAAAAAGTTAAATCTAAAAAGGTCAGGGAATTAATTGCCCTGGGGGAAAGGAAGCTCACGGTGATGGGTTTGTCCGGATTCGTCCGATTGCTGAAACGATTGAAAATTAACAATGTAATTGCCTATTTCAATGCTGAGAATATTACGTACGAGAAGGTGAGTCCGGAGGATAGAGCCTGGTTGATTGAACAATTCAGAGAAGATATTCTTGGGCTACAGGCCGTTACCGGCAGGGATCTCAGTGCATGGTTGAAATAGCAGGGTTCTTTTCCTTGCAGGATCGAAGGGAAAAAGTATTTTTACTTTGTGACATCAAAGCAAAACAAGAAGGGAAAGGGCATTTCTGTTCAAAAACCTAAACTATATCCCCAAAAGGGGAATCAGTCAGTAAACATATTGACTCTTGCTTTACATGGCTTACTCGGGGGTCTTGTTTATTTTTTCTTACATCCCATCCTCGCATTTAAGGCTGCCAATTCAGAAAGCTTGCTGATCATACTGACTGCGCTTTCTGCCGGATTGGCCGCAGTTGGTACCACCGACTTCTTCAAGAAGCATATTGACCGCATCCTACTCGCGACCATCCCATTAGTCATACTGCATGTGTTGACAAATGTCTTGTTAACGTATGGCTGGCTTGAAGCTACAGGGAGTATATTATTCCTGGCCAATGCACTTACTATTCCCCTTGCTATTCCGATTTATTTTATATTAAAATACAAATCGGAATCGACCGATCTTGCAAATGCGCCCCAGGTGTATGCTATGTCTAAAGTTTTTGCTGACACCGGTACTAAAGTTGCAGCGCTACTCATCCTGGTATTATCCGCATTCCTGATTTTCTACCGCTTGGGATATTATGATATCTGGGAGGATGAAAATCTGGTCATCAATGCGGCAGTAGGGGTCTATGAACAAGGGTTCGGTTATCTGAAGGAAGGCTATGACCGGGCTTGGGTGCATACCGTAATGTGCACAGGTGTATTTAAGATATTTGGCATATCAGAGTTTACTGGTCGGCTTCCATCTGCGATTTTCGGGCTCTCCTTTGTGCTTATATGTTATTATGTATTCGCCCGATGGTATGGTGTGGCATGGTTGGTTTTGCTGATTCCTTTGGTCTGTCTGATGAATGATCGTTTTCTGATTCTCTTCAGGTATATGCGTATGTATGCCTTGTTGATTCCACTTTTCCTGGCAGCGGTGTATCTCATCTCAAGGGCTATAAGCAGGGTGCAGCAAGGATCGGAGGGAGAACTCCATCAAGGCATGATCAGACATAACTGGATCTATGTCGTTGCTGCAGTTTTATGCTTGCCTTTGCTGGCGCATGTTCACAAGCTCTCCATGATTGTGCTGCCGACCTTCGGTTTAATTATCCTTTATTTAGTCATCCTTCACCGCACAAAGGCTCAGGTCAGGATGTTGTGGGCTGTGGTAGCAGGCACCGTTATCATTTTGATTTTAACCTTCGTCGTCCAGTTGGAGGCATTTAAAATGTTCAAGCAAGTGGCGGGCAGGATATTCTCTCCGCACCCCCCCTTGACAGCCTATTTTGAATATATGCTTGAGAACGGCTTGCCGCTCAACAGTACGGTTATGTTTCTGCTATCAGGTCTTGGGTTGCTCGGTTCAAAGGTTTCACGCCAACTGAAGACCTTGCTCATCCTGAATTACTTGTTTATCATCATTGCGGTTGTCGCCATGGTATACCTTATCGGCAATGAAGGACGGGATTACCGCTATATTGCACATATCGTTCCTTTCGTGGTATGTACATTGCTTATCGCGGTCCATTATTTCAGCAAAGCTTTATGGAAAGGAAGTTATCCGTGGGCCATGATCGTGGTGTTTTTGATTTCGACCTTACAACTGGTGCAAGGCTATGGACGTGTCTATGAGCGGCATCCCTGGGCGCCTCGTTATTCAACGGTATATGCGACCCTGAAGGACCAATATAAGCCGGGTGATGCTTTGTTTGCTACCAATATTAAGACCTATTACCTTGATCCGGTTGCCCTCGCGGGGACGTACTACCATAAAGTGCCCAAGAAGAAAAGTTACACACTCGATCAATTAAAAGCAGATCTCATAATAGAAGGGCATGGCTGGTTTTTGTGGGAATGGCATAAAACACATCAGATCCGTGAGGAGGTCGTTCAATATATTTATCGCAATTTCAAACCTGTGCACAATAGCAGATTAGATGATCTTGGTGTGGAATTGTTTTACTTTGACGAGACGATGATCCGGTAGGATTAAAATGTTGATATCATATGGCTAAAGCAAAAAGTAAACCAGTTCCAGTGCGCAAACCACCCGTAGAGGTGACGATGCCAGAATGGCCACTCCATGAAAGACAGACCTTTCTTTTATTCGGTGGTTTAACATTTGTATTTATACTAGCTCTTTTTGCCCAATACTTTTTTGGACCAAGTTTGTATATTTTCAACGACGTGGGTTCAGATACCATCACAGTTTTTTACCCAAACCTGGTCCAGAGTGCCCGATACTTCCAGGAAGAGGGTATTCCGGGATGGTCATTCTACTATGGACTAGGGTCCAATTTTTATCCTAGTTACGTGATTAATCCTATCCATTGGGTATATCTCCCGATGTCACCTGGGACTATTGCCTACACCATTGTATGGGTGCAAGCAGCATTGTTATTAGGGACAGGATTGGTCTTCTATCGTTTTCTAAGAGAAGCTATGTTTTCACTGCCGGTTTGTTTTATCGGGGGGATGGCTTATACATTCGGTGGATACGCTGCATTGGGAAATTCATGGTATGGCCACGCGGATGATATATTCTGGATGACTTGTTGTTTTTTAGGATTTGAATTATTACTGCGCAAAAAGATCTGGTGGGTATTTCCCATTCCGTTTATTTTCCTGTTAGGCGCTCGAGGATATTTTCTGATTCTATTTATGGCTATCTATGGCCTTGTGCGTATGTTGGATGTCTATGGGGGATCCTGGAGATTGATCTTACATGGATACAAGCGAATGGTGATCTCGGGACTCCTGGCTGTTCTTTTTGTTTTGCCTTTTATCGGTGGGAAGTGGCACAAATTTGCCAACAGTCCCCGTGTCACTGGAAACGTATCCTACAGTGAAAGACTTTCAGATCAACCAGTATTTGGTGTCTCAATAGCTAAGCATAATGTAACTGCGATCATGCGCACCTTTTCAAATGATATGCTTGGGGCTGGAAGTGATTATAAAGGATGGCGCAACTATCTTGAATCGCCATGTTTCTACATCGGGTTGATCACATTACTTTTTGTCTTTCAGTTTTTTGCCCTGGCCAACCGACGGCAAAAGTGGATATACGGAGTGTTTTTATCCATCTGGGTTTTTATGATCATTTTTCCGTGGTTCCGATATGCCTTCTATGGGTTTGCAGGCAACTATTACAAAGGAGCTTTGTCGCTGTTTATTCCATTCAGCTTTTTATTTGTGGGATTACTTGGATTTCAGGAAATTATTTCAGGGAAAGCGTTGAATAAATGGGTCTTGTTTTCCTCTACCCTCCTATTGTTGTGTGTACTCTGGTACCCTTATAATCTGCAGGATGTCAATATCTCTGCGGGTATGCAGGTCAGGGTTTCTGCTTTTCTCCTGGGGTATACGGCACTACTCTGGATGTATTCAGAAGGGATGTTGAAGAAGGTAGTGTTTCCGGCCCTGGTGTCATTGGTCAGCATTGAAGCATTGCTGTTTGCCTGGCCAGCGATCAATGACAGAGCGGCTATCCATAAATCAGACATTGCCAATAAAAATTATCACTTTGATGACTCCATGGAAGCTGTCAATCGGATCAAGTCATCTGACAAAGATTTGTTTTATCGTATTGATAAAGTTTATGGATCTATCAAGACAGGCTATAACGATGGCATGGTGCAGGGATTTTTTGGTTCCAAATCCTATCAGTCGCATAACCATAAAAATTACGTTGAATTTCTTGATAAGGCCGGGGTCATAGATGCGACTAAGGAAGCGAATACCCGATGGCTTGTTGGACTCTCCGCTACGAATATACTGCATGGTTTGTTTTCGATCAAATATGTATTGTCGAATGAAGCAACCCAGGAGAAAGTGGATCCAGCGATCTATACATCTATTGATACTACAGGGAAGACTATTACTTCGCGAAACAACTATTACATACCTTTCGGGATACCTTTTGATGCTTATTTGTCGGCATCTGAATTTGAAAAACTTCCTGTCATCCAACGTAGACGCGCATTGTATTTTAGCATTGTCGGAGAGGACAATGCTTCTTGGAAAAATAATCTCACTCCGTTTCCAGTGCAGGATTTCAATTTTTTTGGGACTGCAACCCGTGATCAAACCCAGTTTTTGGCTGGGAGGGCTATGACCATGGATCTTTTTTCACACAATCAGATCAAAGGCCATATCACGTTGGAAAAACCTTCCATGATGTTCTTTTCGATTCCGTTTGATAGTGGATGGAAAGCTTCAGTCAATAGCGTAGAAAAGAACCTTGAGAAAGTCAATTATGGCTTTACAGGGTTGTTACTACAGCCGGGGGAACATGCTATAGAATTGCGGTACGAGCCTCCACTTTCCAAAACAGGCTGGATAGGTACGTTGATTGCCCTGCTGGGTGTTGCCCTGCTACTTCGTATTAGGAAAAGATTTTAGAATGATACACAACACCATTCTTTTCGTCAGGTATTCTTCTCCTTTTTGTTTTTGGAAAGTAGCCAGCGGATGTCTTCCTTCCGCAGAAAAAGGATATCAGCGAAATTAAACATCAGTTTTTTGCGTGCCATCCTAATCAAATAATAGGACGAAGTACCATACGCAATCAATGTAGCGATCGAAGCTCCAATGATTCCATATCGTGGTATCAAAAGGATATCAAAAAGGACAGTCATCAATACACCTGTCCAAGCTGCAAGCAATGGATATTGCATTTGGTTGATGGCTTTAAAGTAGCCACTAAAAACCAGGCGTTGTGAGATGAAGATAATTCCTACGGCCAGTATCTGCGTAGCTGGAATAGCTTCCTGAAACGATTTTCCAAAAAACAAAGGAACAAACAACCACGAAGTACTGATGATTCCTATGGCAGCTGTAAAAGCTATGAACATATTGAGCCTGGCTGTGCGGGATACAATAGCATTGTGCTCTTCGGCTGGTGCTTCGGCCACATAGGGGATCAATACCTGATTGAAGGGAGTCATGGCTTCGCTGATAAAATTGGCTATCTGCGTGGCGAGTCCATATTGACCAAGCGTTGCTGTGCCTCTGTAGAACTGCACAAACCACACATCCAGTCTTTTATTAAGAAAATGGCCTGAAGCACTTACGAGACTTTTAAAGGAGAATGAACTGATTGGTTTTATAAATGGCTTGTAATCGGTTGAGAAGTTAATGATCTTGTTTTTCCAAAGAATCAGCGCTCCCACGAGACTGAGGAAAGTTTCCAGCAAGAGGATTACTTTAAAACAAGTGATCAGTGGTAGAGATTGCTGATTAGTAATAGTAAGCAACAACAATAGGCCATAAACCACAGCCGGAATCAATTGATTCAGAATCATGTATGTATTGAAGGCTCTAAATCTGAATTTACCTCTTAAGGCAGCCTGCACCAGCGTAGAGAACCTGCGCAATCCGAAAGAAATCAGCAGGAAGAAGAAAAAGAACAGGACAGGTTGATCATGAGGTATGACCAACCGCTCACCTCCGGGAATGAGGAATACGATGACCGTGATCGTAATTGAAAAAACAAGCACTACTATTATTGAGAGTAATCCCACCGCGCTAAAAATACCGGATGCATTTTCCTTGTCTTTGGCCAGGAAGACAGGCAAAGTCCCTTCAAGCTGAAAGCCGATAACGATAAAGAAAAGATTCAGCGTCGCCATCGTATACGTGTATACTCCGTTACCCTCCGGTCCTAATAGCCGGGTAAGAAAGATCATCGATAGGAAACTCAGCAGCATCACCGGTATCCGGCTTAATAAAGTCAGCCGTACATCGCTTTTTAACTGACTCATCAATGATCGTTTTTTGACATGAGTGCAAGATACCTTTCAGCGATCGATGGCCAGGAAAACTCACGAATCGCTCTTTCACGTCCTAATTGCGAAAATTGAGTGATGAGCTCAGGGTTTTCAGCAAAGTTTCTAAGATGTGATTTTAATGCATGGACATCCGCGGGGGTGATACAAATACCAGCATCCCCGACGCTTTCCGGACATCCTGAAACATCAGACGTAATCACTGCACAACCTGCTGCCAATGCTTCCAGTAAAGAGATGCTTGCATTTTCTTTGGCTGATACCAAAGAAAAAATGGCTGCTTCAGATAGCAATGTCCTGTACTTTTCACTTTTGTTATCAATCCACCCATGGAAAACTATAGGCGTGACGCTCTTTTTTGCTTTTTCCTGCAACTCCTTCATGATAGGGCCATCACCGCAGATATGCACTTCAAACGGAAATGCTTCGTCAGATACAGCTTCGATTAAATACTGGAATCCTTTTCTTGGCAGCAACCGACCTGTGGAAAGGATGATTGGTTTCTTTGGTCCTGGCAGATAGACATCCGTATCTATTCCATTAGGGATGTGAATTACTTTTTGGTTGTCAATTCCGCTGATGTCATGTATGAGTGTTTTTAAAAATCTGGAGGGGGCAATAATATTTTTACTGTGATTGATAATGGACCTTAAAATGCGTGGCGTAAACCGATGGATAAAATAAAACCGATCGGGGTTATATCCTGGAACATCACTGCCATGCGCTGTGATGACATATGGTATGTTATAGGAGGCATGTAGCCATCTGGCGAGAATTCCAGTAGGTACCAGAAAATGCGTAAAACAAAAATTCGCTGGATGACGAGGAAGATATGATTTTAAAAATCTGGTTGCTGCAAGAATAAACGCAATGTGCTCCCAGAAATAGGAAATATGGGTATGTGCCCGAAAGCATTTCAAACGGTATATTTCGACCCCATCCATTATTTCCTGAGCCGGCAGATCTCGGTGCGCCATAGTTACAACCGTAACCTGATGGCCTCTGGCTATAAATTGTTTATTGAGTTCATGGATCAACGGAGATGCACCTCCTCCCATCGGAGGGTATTCGATCGAGAGGATCAGTATTCTCATGCGGTCGTTAGCTTACCCATTGAACTATTTTCTTTTGCATTGGTGATAAAATACGCTGCCATTCATCGTCTTTATGCAATCCTGTAAATTGATTGGCAAAGGCCTGCCTCGTTTTAGCATTACCTGATATTACATGATGATTGCTGTGGCCACCGCTTGTCACCGGGAGATCGATTCCAAGGAAGGACGACATCAATCGGGCTTCGTCCGCATACGCTTCGTAGAAGCGATCATAATTTACTTCCAGGTAATCAAGTTTATTACGTTTCAAAAAATGTTTTGTGATCCAGTCATTTACCATCAAGGTCACGAGAGAAGAGAAAAATGGGGAACCGCGTTTTACAAAGGAGGCTATATTAGCCTTTAGCTGACGTCTGATCCAGATGATCCTGAGCTTATCTACTGGCACAGTCTGAATCCAGGCATTTAACAACCAGACACTTTTTGAACTGTCGGTAAAATAGGCTGCATCCGGAAACAAATCGGAAACGCGGTTGCTGACAGACAGATAGAAGGATTGAATAGCAACCAATATATCCGGTTCTGCTTTTATTTTTTTCCGGAAGAGAAATTGCAGGGGATTGACCTTTCTCATCGACTCGAGAGATGGTTCCTTGAGTTTGTTAAAGGTGGAGAAATAGCCGCCATAAAAGGGGCAGAAATCAACAGATGGTCCACAAGAGCAAATTCGGGGTTTAAGCCATGTTTTTGATTTTATTTCTCCAAGGTTGATGATATCAGGGTGATAGCTCAATAAAAAAGATAGCAGTGTGGAACCGGAGTGACTATTACCCAAAATATAGATCATCGGGAGAGGTTGATGATGATCATTCCTCTGAGTATGTTGTGATAAATCTTGATGCATAAGTATTGTCCCTGTAGCGCCAAGATACAAAAGCTGTATTTTGTACCTGATTATTTGAATGATCAACGGATTCCAGGTATGGGAGATTCAAAGGCAGAAAGGCGTAGTGTTTTTATTGGTGGAGCCTCTCGGAGCGGAACGACGATGCTCGGAGCTATGCTTGGCAGCCACAGCCAGATGTTCGCCACTCCGGAAAGCCAATTTAAATTTGATATCGCCCCAATATTTGACACCGAAGACATTTCAAGTGATCAGATCAGGCAATCGCTAGTGGATCACCCAAGATTTAAAGTCTGGAAATTTGCAGTAGACTGGGCCTCCGTGGACATGTCCACCCACAGCAGCCTGATGGTTTCCATATTGGATCAATATGCCGGATGGAAGCATAAGAAGGAAGCCCTTTTCTGGATTGATCATACGCCCACCAATCTCCGGCATAGCCAATTCCTCAATGACTATTATCCAGAATGTTATTTTATTCACATCGTCAGGGATGGACGTGCAGTCATGGCTTCTCAATTTAGTCTGGACTGGGGGAGTAATGATCCGGTTTTTGCTGCCATGAAATGGATAGAGCCTTTATGTGTTGGATTGGCTTGTGAATCAGCATTTCCTTCTCGTTGCATGCGTGTCCATTATGAACAGCTAGTTCTTCACCCAGAGCAGGAATGCAGGCGGATATGTGGGTTTCTTGGCTTGGATTATGAGCCGGATATGATAAGGGGAGAGGGTTTTGACGTGCCGTCTTTTACAAAATCGAATCATCAACTGGTAGGGCAACTTCCTGACCCTGGACGAATAGAGCATTGGAAGCAGACATTAAAAAGGGAAGACCTTCAGATATTTGAAAGCCTGACTTTTGATCTTTTGCCAATGCTCGGTTATCAAAAGGCGTTCCCTGGATTTGTTCCAAAACCTACTGAAGCAATGCAGGCCCTCATTCTATTTAAAGGCGCATTGAAGTATCTGACTTTCGACAGATGGCGAAGAAAGATCAGGATCAACAGGGAAAAGCGGTTATCAGGTGAGTAACGGTAGGATCAGGTTTTTCTTTTCTTTTTCTCAGCAGCAGGAAACAAAACATTGTTAAGTATCAGCCTGTAGCCCGGGCTTGTAGGATGCAGGTTGAGGTCGGTATCCGGATCAGTGACCAGGTGCCTGTAATCCTCAGGGTCATGGCCACCATAGAAGGTCCATGTACCAAAACCAAACGAGCTGTGAATGTAGCGAACCTCATTTTCCGGTTTGTTTTCACCAAGAATGAGGACGTCAGATTTGAGATAGTTTTTATCAAAAGCAGTTGTCTGCCCCATAAAACCTTTCACAGTCGTGGTATGACATTGCGTCAACATGGTTGGAATCGGATCCCATTTAGCTGAAAAGTTGAAAAGGGTAAAATAATCCCTTTCCGGTATTACATTTCTGTCCCGGTGATCAATAGAAGAAAACTCATATTCCATTGGATTGGTGACCAGTTTAAAATCTTTAAACGCAAAACACTTGCTGAAATCGAGTTTAGACTGGGCCTGGGGATCCTGCGCATCGCCATCAAAAACTTCCGAACAAATATCAACGCCCTCTGCTGCAAGCGCAATGTCATAGGTATCTGTAGCACTGCACATAGCAAACATAAATCCACCACCTCCAACATAATCCCTGATTTCTTTGACTACCGCGAGTTTGAGTTGAGACACTTTCTGGAATCCAAGACTTGTAGCCAGTTCTTCCTGGGAACGTTGGTTGTCACGATACCAAGGCTGCATACTAAAGGACTTATAAAATTTTCCATATTGGCCTGTAAAGTCCTCGTGATGAAGATGAAGCCAATCATAATCCGCTAATTTGCCTGAGATCACCTCACGGTCATAAATCATTTCATAGGGTATTTCAGCATACGTCAGGACAAGTGTCACCGCATCATCCCACGGCTGAATCCTTTCTCCTCTTGAATCGACATCAGGGGTGTACACAGCTATTTTGGGAGCAGCCTCCAGCTTGATAGTCTCCATGTTGGCCTCCGGGTTACTGATTTCGGTCCGTATGCGTATAAATTCGCCATTGGAGATGACCTGGTAGGAAACATCCCTGGTTTTACATTCCTTTTCAAAGAGTTCATTGGCTTCAAAAGCGAAGGAACCGCCGCGGTAATTGAGCAGCCAGTATGCCTCAATACCTGCATCGAGCACCCAATAGGTAATACCATAGGCTTTCAGATGGTTGCGTTGCGTCTCATCCATTGGGATGAGGATGTATGCGGCACGAAGATTACCTGCCAAAAGCAGAAATCCAAGACTAAATAAAAGAGATCTCAATAGCTGAAACCTACCCATAGGTGTAAAAATTGATCAAAAAAACAATAAAGATATCCCTTTAACGTCCGAAAAGTCCAAAAGTTTGATTCCAAGTCCCACTTTTGTCTAACCCGGAGGTTGGATATTTTTTCAATCTTTGTGAACGTTTAGCCTTTGTACCCTAACATTAAATTTAACCTGTCCTGTGCAGCATCTTAACTGGCAATATCCATCCTGGTATCTCATTTTTTGTGTTTTGGCAGGTGTGGCAGCAGCTGTATTGCTTTATCGCAGGGATGCTACGTTTTCAGACCAGCCTCCGCTGTTGCGGTATATAATGGCTATCCTCAGGGGTGTCGTAGTGACTGTGCTGAGTTGTCTTTTACTTGCCCCGCTACTTAAATTACTTCAAAACCGGACCGAACTTCCAGTGATTGTGATTGCGCAGGATCAATCGACGAGCATCAAATCAATCCTTTCAAAGGAAGATTCAATAGCTTATATGATCGCGCTGAACGATCTGAGTGAAAAATTGGCTGCAAAATATGTTGTACATAAAATTGGATTTGGCGAAGAGGTAAAGCAGGTAGATAACTGGGTCATTGATGATCAGGCGAGTGATCTCGGGGAGATGATGACCTATCTACAAGAGCAATATAAAGGACAGAATGTTGGCGCAGTGATTTTAGCTACGGATGGTGCTGTCAACAGAGGCAGAAATCCGTTATATATATCTTCAGGGCAAAAGGCTCCATTGTCCGTGATTGCCCTCGGAGATACCATTCGCAAAACGGATCTTCAGGTCAGAGATGTATTTCACAACAGTATCGCTTACCTGGGTGATAAGTTTTCGGTTCAGGCGGACATCTCCGCGTCCAGACTGCAAGGCGCAACATCAGCCCTTGAGGTGCGGCACATCCAGGACAATCAAAGTATTTTATTGGAAAGAATTCCAATCAATATCACTTCGGATGCCTGGTTTGAGACGAAGGAAGTGATTATTGAAGCAAAGCAGAGTGGGGTACAGCGATACAGAGTGCAATTGACACAAGTTAAAAATGAAGTGACGTATGTCAATAACGTCAGGGACTTTTTTGTTGAGGTGATCGATGGCAGACTGAAGGTATTGTTGCTGGCCAATAGCCCGCATCCCGATCTCGCAGTTTGGAAAGCAGCTTTGCTTGCACAGCGCAATTACGAAGTGGATATTGAGATGGCCTCCACCTTCACAGCTAGTAAACTCAATGGGTATGACCTCGTCGTGCTACATCAGTTGCCTTCTTCAAAATATCTGATTCATGGTGTATTGGAAGAAATACAAAAACTGAGTATTCCTAAAATATTTGTCGTCGGTTATCAAACAGATCTGTACGGATTGAACAATGCACAATCACTGTTGAATATTGAATTTGGAAGTAGCCGTACGCCGAATGATGTGACGATGATCTACAATCCTGGGTTTAATAGTTTTAATACCTCTGATGATCTCAGAACCAAACTAGGATCATTTAGTCCACTTCTTTCGCCTTATGGAGAATATAGGGCATTGCCATCAGCCCAGATCCTTGCCTATCAGCGTATCGGGCAGGTTGATACCCAGTTTCCCCTTATCCTGATGGGCGAAACCAATGAGGTGAGGACATGCATCATAGCAGGGGAAGGAATCTGGAAATGGCAATTGTATGATCAGTTGCAAAACGGGTCTAAAGAAATCACGCACGAACTATTGAGCCAGCTCTCCCAATATGCTTCGACCAAATCGGATAAACGGAAATTCAGAATCACGACACCTAAAAAACTCTTTACTGCATTAGAAGAAATTTCATTTCAGGCTGAATTATATAATGACAACTATGAACTGGTCAATACCCCTGAGGTATTCCTTAAAATCAGGAACGCAGATCGGCAGGAGTTTGAGTACGCTTTCAATTCCAGTGGTCAATCCTATTCATTGCAGATTGGTCGTTTTCCGGAAGGAAGTTATACCTACACAGGTACGGTGGAGCTCAATGGCGTGCGGCAAACGGCTGAAGGAAGATTTGTAGTACAGCCTGTACAGTTGGAAGCTATGTCTTCAACAGCAGATCATGGATTGCTGAGGCAATTGGCCGACCAAAACGGGGGAGCTTTTTTCTACCCTGACCAAATGGCACAGCTGGCGGATCAGATACTTACCAATGAAAATATAAAGCCAGTCCTATACAGCAGTACACAAACCCGGCCGTTGATCCATCTCAAATGGCTTTGTTTTATTTTGCTCACCATCCTGTCTGTGGAGTGGTTTTTGAGGAGATACTATGGTGGATATTAAAATGTCGTAAATTAAAGATCAATTCAGATGAATATGACCAACCGAAACCGAATTATCACCCTGGATGAGTTCATCCTCAAGCAACAGAAGGAGTACACCAGTTCCACCGGTGAATTGACCAACCTCCTCAGAGATATAGGAGTGGCAGCCAAAATCATAAACCGCGAAGTCAACAAAGCAGGGCTGGTCAATATCCTCGGTGTAGCAGGCGCGGAAAACGAATCCGGTGACACGGTACAAAAACTGGACATCTATGCAAATGATAAACTCATAGAGTGCCTGGGCAATAGCGGAGAGTGTGCTGCTATCGCTTCGGAGGAGTTGGAAAATTTTGTGACATTGCCTCCGGTCGCCAAAAAGAAACCCAAGTATGTCGTGGTGTTTGATCCGCTGGATGGATCCAGCAATATTGATGTCAATGTATCTGTCGGTACCATCTTCAGTATCTATCGGAGGATATCTGATCTGGCGGGCCCTGCTACCATCGATGATTTTTTACAACCCGGTACGTCGCTTGTAGCTGCTGGGTATGTG
>JBBRDL010000079.1:0-18832 GCA_038203965.1 Chitinophagales bacterium
GGAGCCATGTTGCTGAAAGCAACGATGTGGAGAAACACAGGGGAGACAGATTTTGTAAAAAAATCTGGACGGGGCAAGGAACAGGGAACAGGGAACAGGGAGCAGGGAGCAGGGAGCAGGGAACAGGGAACAGGGAACAGGGAACAGGGAACAGGGAACAAGGAACAGGGAACAAGGAACAGGGAACAGTGGAAATTTTCAACTAGACGCGTGAACTATTAACCCCGGGGTTTTCGGAGCCATGTTGCTGAAAGCAACGATGTGGAGAAACACAGGGGAGACAGATTTTGTAAAAAAATCTGGACGGGGCAAGGAACAGGGAACAGGGAACAGGGAGCAGGGAGCAGGGAGCAGGGAACAGTGGAAATTTTCAACTAGCCGCGTGAACTATTAACCCCGGGGTTTTCGGAGCCATGTTGCTGAAAGCAACGATGTGGAGGAACACAGGGGAGACAGATTTTGTAAAAAAATCTGGACGGGGCAAGGAACAGGGAACAAGGAACAGGGAACAAGGAGCAAGGAACAAGGAACATGGAGCAGGGAACAAGGAACAGGGAACAAGGAATATGGAACAAGGAACAAGGAACAAATCGCAGCGTGGAGATGATTCCAACATTTACAAATTATTTGCTGTGGCAGGGTGATGAGCGAAGAATGGGGTTCAAGAACTAAAGTGTAAGAAGTAAATTATAAAGACGAAACCAAGTAGCAAAAAAATAAAATCAACTAAATCATGGCAACACGACTGACAGCGTTTTCAAAATTTGTAATCACCTTAGGTATTCTCGGCATCATAGGCGGGGGGGCATGGTATGTTTTTAATAAAACAACCTGGGGCCAGAACCAGCGCAAAAAGGCAGAAGAGCAAAAAATTGAAAGTGAAACGAAAGAAACACCGAAGACCGGATTTAAAGATGATAAAAATACACTGGTGGTTCAATTGGTCACCTGGGGTGGGTATGGCCCGGGATTATATTTTAATGAAGGTTCAGAACCAAACGAACAATCAAGATTTTTTAAAGAATATGGATTTAAGGTTCGCTTTGTAGTGGAAAACGACCTTATCAACGCGATGAATGCATGGATAGCTGATGAATATGATGTAGCCGTGCAGACTGCGGATGCATTTCCATTGTATACAGGTCCTGAAGATATCAATCAATACAAGCCCAAAGCATTTATGCAAGTGGATTGGTCACGTGGTGGTGATGCTATCATCGTCAAAAGAGGGATTAATAGTGTGAATGATCTAAAGGGCAAAAAAATTGCCGTGGCTGTTCCATCACCTGCACAGACCCTTCTGATGACAGCACTTGAAGCTGCTAATCTCAAATACAGTGATGTCGAAGTCATCAAGACAACAGACAACCTTAAAGCTGCGCAACTTTTCAGAAGTGCTGACGTGGATGCTGCTGTCGTATGGAGTCCGGATGATATGCTGGCCACGGGTGATGTGGCAGGTTCTAAAATTTTACTTACGACTAAAGAACAATCGCATGTGATCGCCGATATCTTTTTTGCAAAAGAATCCTATCTCAATGCGAACCGTAAGATGATTGATGGTTTTTATGAAGGATGGATGAAAGCTGTTGCCGAATTGAAAGCGAATCCATCTAACAAGGAAAAGGCAGGCAAATATGTTGCTGAATTATTTCAGGTAGGCGTGCCGGATGCGATGGGGATGATGGATGTCGTGTACTGGACAAATCATGGAGATAATCTTAATTTTTTCGGAATGAATCCGGAATACCGTGGACAACGTGGTGAAGATCTCTACACCAAAATGAGCAAAAACTTTGTCATCACAGGTGATGCAGCGACAGAAGCACCAGCCTGGCGCAGTGCGATCTTCACTGGTGCAGTGCAGGCCGCAAATGCAACCCTCACAGGTCCAGCTTATGCTGCTGAGGCCAGTAAGACATTTAGTGCACCACCGTCCTCTGCGAAAACAGCACCTGCTATAGCAAGTAAACCAGTGAGTATCAATTTTCCTTCAGGTAAGTTTCAGCTTGATGAAAATTCCAAGACCATTATTGATCTACAGTTTGCAGATGTGTCAAAATCATTTGCCAACTCAAGGGTTCGGATAGAAGGCAATACTGATAATGTTGGTTCGAAACAATTGAATGCTGACCTTTCCAGAAAACGTGCTCAGGCAGTGGCTGATTACCTTGCAAGCCAGTACCGGATTGACAAGAACAGATTTGTCATCATTGGTAATGGTCCCGACAAACCGGTTCCGGGTTGTGAGAATAATCAAAATGAAGCATGTAAGGCCAAGAACAGAAGGACTGAATTTCAGTTGATAGCAGATTAATCAAATAGCTGCCACATGAATATAGCGCTATGAAATTTCTAGGCGGAACAGAGGAGGGTAGCACAACCCAGAAATTTATTTTTGGTACACTAGGCATCTTGCTGGTTGTCTTTGTATGGGTCGGGCTGACGTATGGTGCAGACCCAATCATCACATCTGGAATTTTGCCTTCACCTTTTAAAGTGATTACCGCGTTTCCAAAATTGTTTAATGAGAACGAATTATTACGCAATACCGGGTTGAGTATTGGTTTGAATCTTTCCGGATATCTCGAAGCCATACTAATTACTATTCCGGTTGGATTTATGGTCGGTTTGATAAAATATGCGCGCTGGGGATTTCAACGGCAGATTGATGCCATCAGGTACATTCCCCTGACTGCCGTCACTGGCCTTTTTATTGTGTGGTTTGGGATAGATACCGATATGAAAATTCATTTTCTTGCATTTGGTATCTTGATTTATTTGCTTCCCATCATGATTCAGCGTATTGATGAGGTGGATGACGTGTATATTAAAACAGTCCATACCCTGGGGGCTACTGATTGGCAACTTCTTAAGACAGTTTATTTTCCGAGTGTGGTATCCCGTCTGTCTGATGATATCAGGGTGCTCACGGCGATTTCATGGACCTATATTATTGTAGCCGAAGGTATCAATAGTAACCAGGGAGGACTTGGTGCACTTATTTTTAATGTTGGACAACGGCAGGGAAGTCCTGACAAGGTATTTGCTTTGTTGATTATCATTATGACAATAGGTATTGTTCAGGATAAGCTTTTTGTCAAACTGGATAAAGCTTTATTTCCATTCAAATATCAGGCAAGGGAATCAATCAAATCATCCAGGATTCAAAACAAAGGATTGGTGAGTGTCGTATGGGAATATGTGGGTGTTGCATTAGGATGGATCGTCATCGGCATATACTTTTTACTCATGGTTAATGAATTTGTGGGGTTCCTAGGTGATACGAGGCCATTGAGTTATCTCTTTGGAAGAACAGCCTGGGTGATGCACGTAATGTTTATCAGTATTTTGGGTTTTAAACTGTGGAAAGGTTATCAAGAAAGGACGGATCAGCTTGTATTGAAGGCTCTAACTGCAAAATCTAGCGACCAATGAATGTTCTGTTTCCGGATACACCTGCGAGAGCCAATATCATTGAGTTGAAGAATATTGGTCAATCGTATGATGGAGGTAAAACCTGGATCATCAAGGGATTAAGTATGCTGATCGAGGACAAACCTGATCAGGGACAGTTTATCGTTTTACTTGGCATGTCAGGAAGTGGAAAATCGACATTGCTCAGATACATTGCAGGGCTGCAGACACCAACTGAAGGTGAAGTGTTGATCAAAGGTCTTCCTGTCAGTGACAAGCAACGAGTGAGCATGGTTTTTCAACAGTATTCTTCGATGCCATGGTTGACCGTGCTTGACAATGTCGCGCTAGCACTCGAATATAAAGGTGTTGGAAAAAAAGAGCGATATGCTCAGGCGATGGAGTTGATCGAATTGGTTGGGCTGGCAGGTCATGAGAAAAAATATGCTCAATATCCGGCGCTTTCCGGAGGGCAGCTACAACGAGTGGCTATTGCCAGAAGCATTATTGCAAACCCCGAAATAGTATTGATGGATGAGCCCTTTGGGGCATTGGATATTAAGACCAGAATCCAGATGCAAGAATTGCTTGTCAATCTGTGGCACAGGTTTTCTTCCACCATTATCTTTGTCACACACGATATCAGTGAGGCAGTGTATCTCGCTGATGATATTTATATCATGAAGTCGCCTCCTTCACTGATTATTGAGCATATCGATATTGATCTTCCATTGCGACGTGATTATAGCACGAAAAAGGATAAACATTTTACAGAACTGGTACACCATGTGGAGGATACGATGATACGGATAGCAGAGGAGAAGTGATTGACAGTTAGAAGTTAGAAGTATTCACAAGTAAATTTAAGTCCTCTTTAGGGAATGTAGGGGCATTAATTCACCTCCGCAACTGCTGCCGGCACCTGCTGTGCAGCCGTAGCAATGTTGATTGACTACGATGGATCGTGCAGCCAATGCATCGATGTCAAAATCATTGATATGATTTTTAGATGAGCCGATCTTCAGGTCAAGCATTTGATTAAAATCGCAGTCGAAGAGGTATCCGTCCCAACTCACGCTGATTGTATTTCTGCACATAAGTGAAGAAATGGTTGCCGGATTGAAGGCTTCAATTAGGGATTGCATGTAGTCCGCATAATTTCCAGATTCAAGCAGAAAATCAAGGAAACGGCTAACAGGTAAATTAGTGATCGTAAATAAATGATTAAAGACAATGCCATATTTGCGACTCAATTGGCGCTTGAATTCCAATTCCAGGATGGATTGATCGGAAGGAAGGAAAGCTCCTGAAGGATTATGGACCAGGTCGATGGTTAGGCCTGAGTTTTCATGTCCATACCCGACATCATTGAGCATCGTTATCGCACGAATACTATCGTCGAAAACACCTGTACCTCGCTGGTGATCAGTTCGCAATTTGTTAAAATGGGGTAAAGAACAAATCAGATGGACGCCATGTTCAGCGAAGAACTGAGGCAAGTCGTGATATTTAGGATTGGATACAATGATGGTCAGATTGCATCGATTGATAATGTGGCAATTCAGTTTTTTACATTCCTGCACAAACCATCTGAAGTGGGGATTCAATTCAGGGGCACCGCCAGTGATATCAACCGTATGAATAGAAAAATTGGAGATAACATCCAAACATTTTTCAAAGATTTCTTTAGGCATGATCTCTGTGCGATCTGGTCCTGCGTCTACGTGGCAGTGCGCACAAGTCTGGTTACAAAGTTTACCCACATTGATCTGAAGGATCTCGAGTTTCGTTGGCGTAAGTGGATAATGGCCTGCTTCCAATAGTGAGCCGGAAAATGAAGTCAGTTGGCCATCATGCACTTCATGTGCATTCAATACCTCCAACTGGTAGATCGTATCCGACAAAGGGCTATGACGGGATTGTAATGATTTACCTGCTTGCTTGATCGCCATGGCTTACATCACGATTTGTTTGACTTGATTCATCATCATGACCGAGCTGACCAGGCTGGCTCCGGCACGGATAGCAGCGGCGACATGCACAGCCTCCATCATCTGCTCTTCATCTGATCCTTTTGCCAGGCATGTGGAGGTGTATGCATCAATACAGTATGGGCATTGAACGGTGTGTGCAACAGCCAGGGCGATCAATGCTTTTTCCCTTTCGGTCAAAGCACCTTCTTTAAAAACTTCATTGTAATATTCGAAGAATTTTTTACCCATTTCTTCCTGGAATTCGGTGATGTTTCCGAATTTTTTAAGGTCTTCAGGCTGAAAGTATGCTTTTTGACTCATGGTTACAGATTAATTGACTTTATCAACAACAGGGTGGTATTCTTGTTTCGCAAAGATTGGATAAATATTTTAAGGCCGGGGCGAAAGGTAAGGCTGAGGCGAAGGCGAGTAATAGTGGAATACTTCTTGCCGTCTCACTTTCTTGCCTTCTTACAAAGTTCGGCTATGGGAGAAAAGATGATAGGCGCAATGAAGACGGGACCTCAGCAAGAAATAACAAAAGAGAATTACATTTGTTATCAGGCAGATAATGCAGACAAGCACCACCACATCAGCGTTTCAGCACGAAACTATCTTCAGTATTGAGGGGCTGCAGTATAAAGCTATACTTTTCAATTCCTGCAAGAACCCGCTTTTTACTGAAATCGGATGCACTAGTATTTTTCAGAGCAGAGCGTACCATTCCGCTCTTGAATCGGCGCCTCCTGAAAAAATGAGCTTCTGGTATGTCAGGCTTGAACATGACCAGAAACTGGCTGGCATATTGTGCTTCCAGGTAAAAGACTTTAATCCCGGGGACAGCTTGAAAAACCAGATTAATGGCACCCTTGTTCGTAAAGTAAGATACAAAGCAGCATCCCTGATCAATCTGAGTGTACTCTGCCTTGGCAATACGCTTGTGACGGGTGATTATGGATTTTGTTTTCAAGCGGGTATTTCGGATCGATTGCAGACCACGTTGATGATGGAGACTATTGACTGGATGCTTTCATTAAAGGAATTTAGGAAAATAGGCCTTGTCTTTGTGAAGGATTTTTACGAAGATATTTTTAGTGCAACACCAGATGCTGTCTATTGTAAAAAATACCATGCCATCGATACGCAGCCATCCATGATCATGGATATACCATCTGTATGGGGTGATCTGCATGGCTATCTTAATTCGTTGAAATCAAAATATAGGGTTCGTGCGAAGAAAGCATTAGGTGTAGCGAAAGAACTTGAATGCATTGAATTGAATGCTGATGAGATAGAAGAAAACGAAGAACTTCTTCACCAGCTTTATCTCAAAGTAGTGGAAGATGTGGGTTTTAATTTGTTCATATTGTCCAGAAAGTATTTTAGCGCGTTGAAACGATCTCTTGGTGACAAATTTAGACTCTGGATTTATAAGGACAAAGGGGAGTTAATTTCATTTTTTACAGTTTTTGAAGATGGGGACATTCTTGATGCCCATTTCCTTGGTTATGACCCGGAAGTCAACCACAAGTATAATCTTTACCTTAACATGTTGCTCTTGATGATAGACTTGGCGACAACGAGCGGATTCAGACAGCTACAGTTGTCCAGGACAGCTACTGAAATAAAGAGCTCGGTCGGCGCAGAGGGGATCTCCATGTGGTCCTATATGCGGGCCGCTAAATCCTCATTTAACTGGCTGATACCCAAAGCCTATTCTTTTTTTAAGCCCGACCTTTCCTGGGTGGCCCGAAATCCTTTCCATGAGTCTGATCATATTTAGGATGTGTTATACCCTTTGCTAAGGTCCATTATCTTTGCACCCTGAAATAATATAAGAGAGGACAGAATATGGAAGAGTTGTCAAAACGGTATAATCCCGGGGATATAGAGGATAAATGGTATCAGCATTGGATAGATTCAGGTCATTTTCATTCAACACCTGATGACAGAGAGCCTTTTACAATAGTTATTCCCCCGCCAAATGTGACGGGCCAGTTGCACATGGGTCATATTCTCAATAACACGATCCAGGATACATTGATACGCCGTGCAAGGCAGGAAGGTAAAAATGCTTGTTGGGTGCCGGGTACGGACCATGCTTCTATCGCCACTGAAGCGAAAGTCGTCAATATGCTGCGTGAAAAAGGCATTAAAAAATCAGATCTCACCAGGGAAGAGTTTTTGGCGTATGCCTGGGAGTGGACAGATAAATATGGTGGTATCATCCTTCATCAGTTAAAAAAATTGGGTGCTTCCTGTGATTGGGAGCGAACGGCTTTCACGATGGATGAGATCAGGTCTGAGGCCGTGATCGGCATCTTTGTAGATCTATATCGTAAGGGAAAACTATACAGAGGCAAGCGGATGGTCAATTGGGATCCTACAGCGCAAACTGTACTGTCCAATGAAGAAGTCCTCTACGAGGAAGAAAAGACTATGCTGTATAAAGTCAGGTATAAAATTTCCGGGACAGCAGATGAATGGATTACGATTGCAACCACAAGACCAGAAACTATATTAGGGGATACAGCCATAGCTGTTCATCCAGAAGATCCACGATATGCTCATCTCCAGGGGAAAAAAGCAATTGTTCCTTTGATCAACCGTGAGATTCCGATTATTGCAGATGCCTATGTGGACATAGCTTTTGGTACAGGTGCATTGAAAGTGACACCTGCGCATGATATCAATGATTATGAAATCGGTTTGCGTCATCAGCTTGAAGTGATTGATGTGCTCAATCCGAATGGTTCAATGAGTGAGGCAGCCCACTTATTTGTTGGACTTGACAGGGATGTGGCCCGTAAAGCGATGTTTGAGGCTTTGACGGAAGCAGGTTTTGTTACCGGCACCGAAGAATTGATTCACAATGTGGGTCGATCAGAACGGACAAGGGTGGTCGTAGAGCCAAGGCTTTCTTTACAGTGGTTTGTGGATATGAAAGCTATTGCTGATCCTGCATTGCGGGCGGTGATGGAAAATGAAATTGAATTTTATCCTGAAAATTTAAAAAATACATACAGGTACTGGATGGAAAATATCCGTGACTGGTGTATCTCCAGACAATTGTGGTGGGGGCATCAGATACCGGCTTGGTATCTTGTAGCTGAGCCTTCCAGTAACCTGAATGCAAATACTGAGAACCAGGTTTTTGTAGGCCTTACTGCAGAAGAAGCACTTCATGAAGCAAAACGGATAACCGGACGCGAAGATCTTGCGCTTTCTGATTTACGTCAGGATGAAGATGTGCTTGATACATGGTTTTCATCCTGGCTTTGGCCGATCAGTGTATTTGATGGTTGGAAAGATCAGAAAGAAATTGATTATTACTATCCAACGAATGTGTTGGTGACAGGATGGGATATCATCTTTCTATGGGTTGCCAGGATGATCATGGCCGGGTATGAATGGAGAGGTGAGAAACCTTTTCAGTCAGTTTATTTTACCGGGATGGTGAGGGATAAGCAACGCCGTAAGATGAGTAAACAACTCGGCAATAGTCCTGATGCATTGGCTCTTATCGATCAGTTTGGCGCAGACGGCGTACGTTATGGTATCATGGCTTCAGCTCCCGCAGGTGGTGATATCCTTTTTGATGAAAAATTATGTGAGCTCGGCCGTAACTTTTGCAATAAGGTCTGGAATGCGTTACGCCTGATCAAATCATGGGAAGTAGATCCATCGTTGTCACATGATGATGGCAGGGCGCTTGCTATTCGCTGGATGAATTCACGATTAGCCGCGGTGGACTCAGAATTACGTAGGCATTTTCAGCAGTTTCGTTTGTCAGAAGGAGTTACTACACTTTACTCTTTTGTCTGGGATGATTTTTGCAGTGTTTTCCTTGAAGTGATCAAGCCTGCCTATGGCGATGCGTCCGATCAGAAGAGTTATGATGCAACACTGCTGTTGTTTGAAGAGATATGCAAACTGCTTCATCCGTTTATGCCTTTTATTACAGAGGAGATATGGCACCAGCTGAAATCAAGAACAAGAGGAGAGGATTGTATGATCTCTCTGATTACACCTGTATCCGGTGATGTAGAAAAGAAAGTTTTAGATGGCTTTGAGCATATCCTGACTGTAAAATCATCTGTACTGGAATTGCGCAACCAGTATCAGCTGTCCCCAAAGGAATCAATGGTACTTATCTTTCCATCCGAACCAGAACTCATACAATTGTGGAATACGCCCGGCGCTGAGTCTGTCCTGCACAAACTTGCCAATGCTACTTGTGCGGAGGGACTTGGGACAGGTGTTTCATTCCTGGCCGGGAGGTATCAATACTATGCTGTGTTGACGATTGAAGTGGATAAGGAAGCTGAATTGAAAAGAATGAAGGAGGAGCTGGCGTATTACCTGGGTTTTGTCAATAGTGTGGAAAAGAAATTGAGTAATGAAAAATTTGTAGCCAATGCTCATCCGGATGTTGTTGAAAAGGAAAGACAAAAGAAGGCGGATGGTGAATCCAAGATTGAACAGTTACAACAAAGTATTGCGCAGTTAAACTAAATTGTCATTTCTCTAAATTCATAGCAGATGCGTAAGGCCTTATACATGATCGGATTCGTATTCCTGTTTGGAGTTATACCTTCTGATACGTTTGGTCAGTATGTTATCAAGGCATTGCCCAGGTGGCTGTTCAGCACGCATCTTGACTATATGGTGCCGCAGGAACCTATCGACCAGTTTCTGGATAAGGATGACTGGGGTTATCATTTAGAATTTCAATATAGACTGCAGTACAACAAACCCTTTTTAGCTGGTCTCTACTATGGTGAGGCAGGGCTAAGCAAGTATGTTTTGGAATACACCCAATATAATCCGGATGAAGTCATTGTGATCCGGGAAAAGGCCAACACCCGCCGGCTCGATTTTGGTTTTACTGCCGGTTTTTATCCGGAGATTAATTGGTTGCTGCAACCCTATCTCCAGGGTAGGGTTGGTATGGCGGTTTATCAGACATCAAGCATCCTAACAGATGATGATTCGAATGAGAATATCGACAGGATATCTGAGATGACATCAAGTGTAGTGTCATACGGTATGGATCTTGGGATTCATATTGTACCTAACATCTGGTATATCCGTGGTGATTTGCGGATAGGGTATGTAGCCAATCCAAGTGTTACGTTTATGTCGCTTGATGAGGATAATGCAGGTACGACGGGATATCCTATAGAATATTTTGAGCAACGCACCTCGGCTGGAAGTTGGTTAAAAGTGTCGGCAGGGGTGAGTTTTCTATTTTAGGATGTGATGCGTGTGCTGAAACGCTGTATTTTTTCACATCAATGAACCATTTTGGCTCACAGGTGTCCAGAATAAAATTTAAGGGCGCTTCTAATAACTATCTCAATTTTATAATCCTAAGCTGTAAAGAATTGAAATCCGGATATGCCTGCAAAGGATACGCTTGTATTTGAGTATATCGCTCAGGTGCGTGTCCTCGATTCGCTGATAAGATTGAATCCATACAATATAGTTGCGTTAAAAGCACTTAGAGTGCTAAAAATCGACACGCTGGCAGGTCATATGGATGATTGGCTGGACATGCTTGATAGTCAGATCACAAATACAGAAGATGCCATTGATAATGCACTGGATGTCGTGGACTATGTCACACCTACCAATGATCAGGAAGCAGAACTGCAGGCCATGTTGTGGTTGCAGGGAGGTCACAGCAGAGGAGATAGTCTGACGACTATCGAAGTAGAAGATGTCTATGCACTGGCCCGCCAGTGTCTGTGGCTGGGCGCCAGGGGTTTGTCTGAAGCACAGATACTCTATAGTGTTGTAGCTGACAGTATCTTTACGCATCGTCCTGGTGAATGTGTCAAACTGGAGTTTTTTATGCTCGAAGACAGGAGCGATGATACCGGATATACAAATGAAGTACGTATCTCTCCCAATCCTGCTAACGACCTAATCTACATGAAACTGCCTGAATGGGTACAGACGGTAGAGATACATAGCCTGGATGGCAGACAGTGGAAGCAACTGCAAACTCCCGGTGGTGGTAGCTATACGATCGGGATCAGTGATATTCCTCCGGGTATTTATACCATTCGGGCACAGGGTGGAAAGAAAATAGAAACCCAACAACTGATTGTCACACAATGAAGAAATATTTTTTTATCCTTTGGATCTGCAGCATGGCACTCTGCCATGCTGCAGGCCAAAAGGAAGGCGACGCATGGATCATTGGACATTCAAAGAGTAACAATCCTAACTATTCTGTACTTGAATTGGATTTTGGAACCGGTAATTTAGTGATCAACCGTATGCCTGGTGAACTTTCCTATTCGAAAGAAACCTGCAGTACTATTTGTGATAGCAGTGGTATTCCTTTGATCTGGACAAATGGCATGACAATTCGAGGAACAGGATTCCAGAGGAGAGGTGATCCTCACCGATCTCAGGGGCATACAAGTACTTCATACAGGCGTTGTGCCACTGCCCATCACACTGCGTATTGATGATCTGCCTCCGGGTATGTATATCTGCACCGTGCGAGAAGCAGAGGGTAGGATGACGAGTATGAAGGTCGTGAAAGGGGAATGATCAGAATCAGAAGCTAGAACCTGAAAATATAATGCTGTTTATCTGTAGACTTTTCTAAAGGTGTTAGTTAATTTGGATAGCTTGAACCATCACTCCTTTCCTGACACCTTTCAGATTCTTTTTTAATGCATAGAATTCATGCATTAAATGCCTTTTGGTTCATATTCCATTAGTTGTGGCTATTTTTGCAGGATGTTGAAAGATGAGGAAATAGAAGTTGAAGGGGATGAAGGCTTATATGAGCATCATCGGTTCCTGACGCCTGCGGGGTTGACGCCTGTCAGGGTTGATAAGTATATTCTGATCAAACTGGAGGGGATATCCCGGAATAAGATACAGAATGGAATCAGGGCAGGTGCTGTATTGGTGGATGGGGAGACGATCAAGCCTAATCTTAAAATCAAACCCGGTCAGACCATTACCATCCTTTTACCTAAACCTCCGGATATAGGGGAGAGCATCGTTCCTGAAGATATTCCGCTGGATATACGCTATGAGGATGATGATGTGATGGTGATATACAAACCGCCGGGATTGGTGGTGCATCCTGGTATAGGCCATGAGCGCGGTACGCTTGTCAATGCGCTTGCCTGGCACCTGCAGCAGACCAATATGCCGGTTTTACCGGGCAATACACCTGACAGGCCTGGATTGGTTCACCGCATTGACAAAGACACATCAGGATTGATTCTTATCGCAAAGAATGATTTTGCAATGACTCATCTGGCAAAGCAGTTTTTCGATCACTCGATCACACGTGAATACAATGCTATCGTGTGGGGTTCTCCGGACCCTGCTAAAGGAACTATTGAAGGGGCCCTCGGTCGCGATCCTCGATTTCGTCAATTAATGACGGTTTTTGAAGAAGGTGAAGGTGGCAAAGAATCCACCACACATTATGAGGTACTCGAAGATTTATATTATGTAAGTCTGGTGAAGTGTGTTCTTGAAACCGGTCGCACACATCAGATCAGGGTACACATGAAATATATTGGTCATCCGGTGTTCAGTGATGACCGCTATGGAGGAGATAGTATTCTGAAGGGCACGATTTTTACGAAGTACAAACAATTTGTTGAAAATTGTTTTACAATGTGTCCACGACAGGCACTTCATGCACGTACACTTGGGTTTAATCATCCTGTGACCGGTGAGCGGATGTTTTTTGATTGCGAACTGCCAGATGATATGAACAACCTATTAATCAAATGGCGGTCCTACGTGGCCCATCGAAAAGAAACGCTTGGGCAATGACCGACAGGACGGCATTACTTCATTCATTACCCGCCCTTAGAGAAATACTCATTACTGATTCCGTCGATATGGAGTCAGTCATAGAAAAGGCACATAGTGCTAATCCTTGGTTCATTCCCGCGTTCTCCAAGCTTGCGTTAAAATCTATTGCGGAAGAATTTCTTGATGAGCACAAATGGCAAAATTGGCTTGCTACCTATTCCTTTTCAGGAAAGGAGCAAAAGAAAGTAGCGCTTATCATGGCGGGTAACCTACCGCTTGTAGGATTCCATGATTTACTATGTGTGTTGGCGAGTGGGCATGCAGCAGTTGTCAAACTCAGCGACAAAGACGCTGTACTTCTTCCCTGGATCATAAATCATTGGATAGCATTGTTTCCGGATCTGGCTTCTTCTATCACGTATACTGAAAGGCTGGAGGGGTTTGATGCAGTGATTGCCACGGGAAGTAATAACAGTGCACGTTATTTTGAATATTATTTCAAGTCTTATCCGCATATTTTGCGTCAAAACCGAAATGGTGTTGCTGTGCTTACAGGAGATGAAAGTATGGATGATCTGAAGCGACTTTCAAACGATATATTTCAGTTTTATGGATTAGGCTGCAGAAATGTCTCTAAGATTTTTGTCCCAGAGGGATATAGTTTTGATATGTGGGATGAGGCTATGTCGGATTGGAAATTTTTGGAAGATCACCATAAGTATAAAAACAACCTGGAATACAATTATGCTATTTATATTATCAACAGCATACCACATATCAATCTTGGCCAACTGATCCTTAAAGAAGATGAAGCTATCCCTTCACGGATTGGAAGCCTTCATTATAGTTACTACACCGAGAGTTCAGGACTGAGAGAAGCATTGAACGACAAAAGAGAACAGATACAATGTGTACTCAGTCAATCACCTCATGAAGGATGGGAGCATGTTCCCTTTGGAGCGAGTCAAACACCTCAATTGCATCAATATGCTGATGGAGTAGATACGATGAAATTCCTTACGTCCTTATAACCACTCAGGAATGCGGATTTCCAAAAAAGATAAGGCACTTGCCATAGCCCGTATGCTGGATACCTTTTATCCGGAAGTGCCTGTGCCTTTAGCGCATGAGGATCCATATACTTTACTAGTAGCCGTAATCTTGTCTGCACGATGTACAGATATCAAAGTCAACCAGATCACACCTTTGCTATTTAGAAAGGCTCATACACCGCTTGCGATGTCTCAGTTAGACGGAGACGCCATCCGTGAGATCATAAAGCCTTGCGGACTTTCTCCGGCCAAGTCAAAAAATATAAAAGAGATGTCTGCTATCCTTTTAGAAAAGCATGGTGGCAAAGTACCCCAGACATTTGCCGAACTGGAAGCATTGCCTGGTGTAGGCCACAAAACAGCATCGGTGGTGATGGCCCAGGCATTTGGTGTCCCGGCTTTTCCTGTAGACACACATGTCCACCGTCTGGCTCACCGATGGGGATTAAGCGATGGAAAAAATGTTGAAAAGACAGAGGCTGATCTTAAGAAATTGTTTCCTGAAAACACATGGAATAAACTACATCTACAAATCATTTTTTTCGGAAGAGAATATTGTCCTGCCAGGGGTCATGTGAAGGAGAAGTGTCCGATTTGCAAGAATTATGGGGTGATGGGGTGATGGAGCGATGTGGTGATGGAGCGATGTGGTGATGGAGTATTATCTTTTTTTATGATCTATCATTGTATATTTAGAGAAAAGGTCAACCTGTTTTAGGACAAGACACTGATAGCTGACGTCTGATAGCTGATCATCTAAGTTGATCAGAAAGGAAGTCCTACAGCGATCTGAGGCTCTCCGCCCCCCGGGAATCTGCGAAGATTGTCTTTGAGCAACCGGGAGCCATTGACAGGATAGGGGTTGAAGAGTTTGTATCCAAGATCGAAACGAATGATAAAGAAATCAAGATCGAGCCTGATGCCATAACCGTATCCAACGCCAAATTCACTCAAAAAACCCCAAGTCAGATTGGCACCATATCTCGTTGTATCCTCTTGCAATATCCAGACATTGGCTGCATCCATAAAAACGACGCCATCGAAATACCAGAAGAGTTTGAACCGGAGTTCTGCAGATACATCAATTTTGAAATCGCCTGTTTGATAGTAAGGGACATTAGGTGGGATGAATGCTGTGTCTTGATACCCACCTGGACCGAGTTGTCTGATTTGCCACGCTCGGTTACTGAGAGCACCCCCTACATAAAATTGCTTTGGATACGGCACCTGCTTGGTATATGGGCCAAAGGGCGAAGCAATGCCGGTATTAATTTTTAATGCGAATTCCGTAGTGAGGGATAGATCCCTATAGTATCGGATATCTATTTCCCCTTTGACAAATTGTGAAAATTCTACTTCACCTGCTGTAGTGCTATTGGGATTGAGCACGATTTCTTTGAAATTCCCGGTGATACCATTGGCCAGCGAGTTGATGGCAAACATTTCAAGTCCGGATAATTCAGCACTATGCAAAACTTTGAAGTGGCCGGATTTTGCTTTGACTTTGGAGTTGACTTCATAGAGATAATTTCTAAAAAAAAAACCGGTGTATAATTGATTTCCAAAACTTTCTGCCAGGAATTTATTTGAATCAAGAATTTTCTGATAATCAGGGTAAGCGGTAGGGACAAACAAATCAAAACCGATACGGGTAATGGTTAATTTTTTGAAAGGATCAGGTTGGATATCATAACTCAGGTTTGCATTGATATTATAGTAATCATAGAGATCTGTGATGATCACATAATTAAAGCCAAGATTGAGACGGCTGGAAGCATCTTCTTTCAACCAGCGATGGAGACGGGTTCCAAACAGGGCTTTCTTTTCGGGATCTTTGGTTTTCCCAATCATGCTGTATATCTTCAGTGGATCCATAAACCGACGGAAGGAAAGATTGCCTCCCAGTCCTGCATTAAGGCTATTGAGCAATTCTGTACTGACCTCGCTTTCCTTGTTGAAAAAATTAAACTCAAATCCCAGTGTGGCATTGACATTGAATACTTCTGCCCTGCCAAAGATGTTGCGATCACGGTAATTCGTACTGAACGAAGTACCGAAAAGGGACCTGCGATCTTTTGAGGCAATGCTGGAATAGGTCAATTCGCCATTGATATCGAAGTTGATTTTTTTATTTCGGGTCAACAGAAACGTATAATCAATAGCAGGCGTACCATTATCTGTAGAATCAAGGGTTGCGCTGGGTGTCACAAATTTTATCAGCTCGATTCTGCCCAGATTTCTAAGGGTATGATCGAGATTTTCTCTTTTGGTGTATTCATTGGGCGTTAGAAACATATTCCGCTTAATCGCTGAAGGTTTGAGCGTGAAAACATTTGAATCAGGTAGGAAGTAGGTAATCTGATTGATTATCGTATCGTAAAAATGAGTGGATCCCACGATATCGTAATCCGGATAAACATTCACTTTTCCCACCACATATTTCTGATGGTAGGTACTGTCTGATGGGTTTAACAATCGCATGACTACTTTGACCATATTGCCGCTCGTATCTACCTCAAGAGGTGAAACAAAACTCTCATCAAAGGTGGCGTATCCCTCATTCTGGAGCATGCGTACGAGCCGTATTTTTTCCTGATTGTATAATTGAATATCAAGCGGGCTTCCTGCAGGAAGAAATGTTTTGTCCGCATTGGTGTTGACGATATCCTGAAGTAGTGAATCTTTAGTCTGGATGACGATGGTGTCAATCAACAGTCTCGGGCCGGCATTGACCGAATAAACAACCTTTGTCTTTTGGTTGTTCGTCTTTGCATCATAAGATACATATGCGGATCGGTATCCCCTGAGTCCGAGATATTTCTGGAAATCTTCACTAGTCTGTTTTGCTTTAAGCGAATCGTAGATAATCGGGCGGTTTTTGATGATACGTTCATCGTCCCATTTTTTGCGATCCGGTTTTTTTAGTAAGGATTGCTGATAGTTATAATAGAAAACATGGCGTGGAAAGCCAACCGAGTACTTCGTTTGCGATTGCCTAAATATGGTTACCAGGTTCTCACTCAGCTCCGTTTTGCTGTGAATAGGGTAGTCGGATTTGATTTTGATTTTGTTGGACATAAGAAATGACTCCCCATCCTGAAGATATTTTTTACTATTGCAGGAACTAAGCAGAAAGATCAGGGCAAACAAAGTGCCCCACGAAGCGAGTCGCAAGTGGTGTCCTGACCGACAATATTTTGATATGGAGCCATTATCCAAAGCTAGGATCAAACTCATACAGTCCCTTCAACATAAAAAGTTCAGGCAAAAGTATGACAAATTCATAGTAGAAGGCCTGAAAATCACCAGTGAACTGGTCCGAGAGCACCTTCCTACTGTCGAATCGGTTTACATTTCCAATCCTGATTATCAATCCATTCTGGAGTCATTGATCGATCCGGAGTTGATACGCCTTATTACACCCCAGCAAATGCACCAGATTTCCCAAATGACCACCCCTCCGGGTGTGTTGGCCGTTTGTAAAATGCCAGGGGATAATCATCTGCCGGAGCAAATTGAAGGAATACGTATCTTTTTTCTAGATTCCATCCGGGATCCGGGCAATCTTGGCACCATTCTTCGGATTGCTGACTGGTTTGGGTTGGACTTTGTGATCCTTTCACCCGATTGTGTAGACATCTACAACCATAAAGTTCTCCAGGCTTCTATGGGAAGTGCATTACGTGTCAAGACATGCACCCTCGACAGCGGAGCCTTATTATCGATCGGTACCGGGAGGATTTACGTCTGCGATGCGGATGGAAAAGATATCAATTCGTTTAACCCTCCTGCTGATGGTATCATCGTGCTGGGTAATGAATCTTTGGGGGTATCTGGTGAGATCGCGCATCAGGTGAAAGAGGCGTTTGCTATCCCTGGCGGTAGAAGCCTTGGCGCGGAGAGTTTGAACGTAGCATCTGCCGCGGCGATTGTGGCGGCTTGGTGGGTGAAATAGCAAGGGGCAGGGAGCAGGGAGCAGGGAGCAAGGAGCAAGGGGCGAGGGGCAAGGGGCAGGGAGCAGGGAGTAAGGAGTAGTGGAAATTTTCAACTAGCAGCCTGAACTATTAACCCCGGGGTTTTCGGAACCATGTTGCTGAAAGCAACGATGTGGAGGAACACAGGGGAGACAGATTTTGTAAAAAAATCTGGACGGGGCAGGGAGCAGGGAGCAGGGAACAGGGAACAAGGAGCAAGGAGCAAGGAGCAGGGAGCAGGGAGCAAGGAACAGGGAGCAGGGAACAAGGAACAGGGAACAGGGAACAAGGAGTAGTGGAAATTTTCAACTAGCAGCGTGAACTATTAACCCCGGGGTTTTCGGAGCCATGTTGCTAAAAGCAACGAAGTGGAGAAACACAGGTCGAACGAAGTGAGATCCCGCCAAATGCAATGTATTTGTGGCGGGGGGAGACAGATTTTTAAAAAAAATCTGGATGGGGCATAGCTAGAAGAGAAAAGAGAAAAGAAGGTGCACTATTGACCCCGGGGTTTTCGGAGCTATGTTGCTGGAAGCAACGAAGTGGAGGAACACAGGTCGAACGAAGTGAGATCCCGCCAAATGCAATGTATTTGTGGCGGGGGGAGACAGAT
>JBBRDL010000080.1:0-18679 GCA_038203965.1 Chitinophagales bacterium
GATGGATCCAGCAATATTGATGTCAATGTATCTGTCGGTACCATCTTCAGTATCTATCGGAGGATATCTGATCTGGCGGGCCCTGCTACCATCGATGATTTTTTACAACCCGGTACGTCGCTTGTAGCTGCTGGGTATGTGCTCTATGGAACATCTACTATTCTTGTTTATACCACTGGGCATGGTGTCAATGGATTTACCCTTGATCCATCCATCGGGGAGTTTTGTATTTCGCACAGGGATATAAAAATTCCTCAAGACGGAGCGTATTATGCGGTCAATCAAGGTTATTATTTGAAGTTTGATCTCGAGATGCGCAGGTATATAGACCATTGTTCGGATATGAACTTTGGGCTCCGGTATATTGGTTCGATGGTATCGGATATCCATCGTATCATGATCCAGGGTGGTATCTTCCTCTACCCGCACACCCGTAAATATCCAAAGGGAAAACTCCGTCTCTTGTATGAATGTAATCCGATGGCTATGATTGTAGAGCAGGCTGGAGGTATAGCGATTACTTGCAATCTGGAACGTATTCTTGATCTACCTGTGCATGATCTGCATCAGCGTGCTACGATCTCTATCGGTAGTCCTAAGATGGTGAGTGAGATGAAAGCGTTTGTGGAGAAGTATAGTGCGTCGGTGAAGAGTTGATGGGTCAAACAAGGTTTGACCATTAAAGGGCTTATAGGCTTATAAGCTTATAGTGCTTATGGGATTCTCATTTTGTGAGTTGTGAGTTGTGAATTGTGAGTTTTAATTGCCCCGGCTTTCAAGCCGGGGGAGGAGAAAGCGGAAAATTCGGGCTTCAGCCCGCACAGTGAGCAAGTTGGCGTAAATCAATCGGGCAACATAGCTTAAGGGCTTATTCCCCCTTCACCACCTTCATACTCGTCATGCTGCCATCGGCTTCGCGGATCGTGCAGATATACATGCCTACGGGCAGGTCATCTAACTGTAATGTGATGGGCAGCGGCACAATGCCTGTGTGTAATACTTGGATGCCTTGTAGATTAGTAAAGATGATCTCTCCGGATGTAAATCCATCTGCGTGTCTGGTGATGCGTAGTTCATTTGTAAAAGGATTCGGTGAGACTGCGAATGGTACATACCTGGGATCGTCTACGGATACAGTCGGCATCAATTCTATCCACTTACAGGTGCTGTCGCGCTGATATTGATTTTCGACGGTCTGGCATACATGATATAGGCCGTAGTCTGGAAAAGTATGGATTGGAGCAGGAATATCTGCATCCTCGCCATCATCAAAGTCCCACGCCCAAGTCTCCGGCTCATAAAAAGAGAGATCTGTAAATCGTATGGTCAGCGGATCATGTGGCTCATCTACTTCCCATCGCCATCGGGAGGCAGCTTTATTGTCGAGACCAAGTGTATCGCATGGACTTCCGTCTAGAGGTCCGAGTCGATAGTTAGGTATATTGGGTGCGCTGCGGCCTTGCGGTACTGTTAGGTTGATAGCATGTTGTCGTAGCTTGCATGCAGTGCCCGGCTCATCCGGCCGATCGATGACATGGAGATATTCATTACTTGCGGTAACGGGAACAACATATAACCTTCCATCAGGTGTCTGCATAATAGGTCCAAAAGTAGTGGGGAAATTAGAACCATGCACAAAACCATCATACTCACCTACCAGGATACGCGACGCACCGATGTCATCGGCTTCCATATCAAACTGCCATAAATAGATATAATCTGAGCAGGTATATAAATACTTTTCGGAGGGGGAAAAACCAAAACCAGGCCATAACTGTGTTCCAATGGAAAAAGAATCTTTAAAAGCAATAGATCCACTGCATCTATCGACATCAAAAAGGAAAATATACTGATCATATCCACCCCATATGTCAAATCCAATAGCTAAATAATTTCCTTGCGGTGAAAAAGTAGCTAAGCCAGCACCATTTGGAATATGGATTCCGGCATCTATTGTACCTATGGAATACAAACCTGTGGGGTCCAGCAGAGATAATTGATAAGAAGATGTATTTCTTATAAAACTATACAACCACCAATCACGACCGTTTGCATGGCGCACAGTTTTGATGGGATATTGATACTCGACATTTTCAACACCAAACGGAATATCTCTATACAAAAGCTCAAACGTATCATCTGCATGATGCTTTACTTTTGCACTCAGCCATTTAAATACTGTAAACGTACCTACTCTATCATCCCATTCTGCAAAACAGTAAACAACGTAATACTGAGTGACATTTCCGGGATCCGGTAGTATGATAGCCCCATTAGGGACAGGAAAGCCGAAAGCATAATTATTATCGCTATACCACCAATTCCAAAAGCTAGGCTTTGTATTAGCCCAATCATCTGGCACATATGATATAGTATCCTCTATCATCTGAAAGTCTCGCCCTCGGATCAGCATCCCATTTGTCCATATCAATGGATTACCATCCTTGTCACAAATCGTACTGCAGGTTTCTATTGTAAAGGAAAGTTCTCCGTTCATTTGCTTGACCACAAGATCACCTGTTTCAAAATCCATTTCAAGTACTGAGTACTCCGGATGATCATTCCAGTCATAACCAATGATCCATGCGTCACCTTCTTTTTGGCTTGTAGCATGGCTGAAAGCCATGCTACAAAACCAAAGAATCATTATCCCTCTTCTCATCTTGTGATGGAAATTTTTGAGGTTTCCACTTTTTTTCCACCCCTCGTATTTATAGCATATATTCCAGGTGGCAGATCCTTTATATTCATAGTATAACTACCCCCACTATCACTACGAGTTTGTAGTTGAGACCACTTTACACCATCCAGACTATGGATCTCTACTGTTTGAACCCAGTCTGGCAGTTGTAAGTATAAGAAGTCGGAGGCAGGATTTGGATTGATCCGCACTTCATGTATGTAATCGCTCTTATCGCTTCTTTCTTCAAGCATAAAAAAATCCAGTTTGACACATTCCCCGGGGCGATGCGTAAAGATGCTGTCAGCGAGCACACTATAAAGACTCTGAGCTTCAGACAATGCTCTGGCACCCAACCATGGACACTGACGTGCTATAGCATAGACATCTCCTAATTCGAGCGTCGTCAGACTATCTCCCCGGCTATGATCGCCTCTGAACCATAACATGGCTTGCAGTTCTGCCTCCTGATCATTGGTAGGTGTGACTAAGTCCACTACTTCCAATGCATCTTCAATGCCCTCCTCGGTATCAGTGATCTGGCTATCAAGCATGCCGAGCCAGTCATCCAGATGACCTGCCAGCGTATCGATTTTTAAAACCCGCAGCGCTTTTAAAGCAATAATATTGTATGGATTCAATCCTATCAGCGAATCGAGTATACGTACCTGAGCGATGTAATCAAACACGAGTGTATCCTTTTCAGCCATATCCGGATCCAGGCCATGGATCTTACCCATTTGATATTGTGAAGCAATGAGCTCACCTAATGGTGTAGCTTCCTCTGCGTCAAAGAAACTATCCAGCACTGTATTTGACAAAAGGGATGGATATAAATGGAGAAATGTCAGCATGTCTGCTTTACGCATCCAGTTCATTTCATCTTCGTAGTCTGTGAAAATAAATGGATGACGGACAAGCTTTACTAACGAATCTGTAAGGGGTATAGGATTCGGATATTCAGTACATGGAACTCCAGCAGGCTCCCCTGTTACATCAAAAAACCAATTATTCTCAATCGCCGTGGGCCCAATGTCGGCCGGAATTAGCACTCCGGGGTCTTCATCGCTTTCATCAGCTATGAATCTGGAACTTAAGGCTGTATTACCAGGGTCCGGTCCGTCGATAAAAGCACCAAATGTATAAGACCCCAGCCACAGGTTTGCATGATGTTCTTGTGTTCCCAAGCTAACTACACCCAGGGCAGACGGACTCCATAATTCAAGACCATGAGTAGCATCATAGAACTCATTAGCTTTTAAATCAGTTTCCATATTTGAACTGATGTACCATTGCCCAAAAAACATATCGTATGTTTCGTTGCAAGTCAGATCATTGGCCATACTATTTGTCATCATGATACCAGCATTATCTACATTGGTTTTATAATTTGAGGTGCCTGTAATGATGTTTTCCGTGATCAGACTATTGAAGACCTGCATACCACTGATACCGGCATTCTCAGTTCCGGCCACAGAGGGCCCTGCTTCTAGAAAATCGATGGTATTGTGCCTTAGGAGCAGATCCTGGACTTTATTCATGGAAATTCCTACCGATCTTCGACCTCCGGTAATTTCAATTTCATTGTCCTTAACTAAATTGAGAGGTGAAATATCAAATATATCTTGCAGATTAATACCTACATTTCCATCTATTGCTACATTTCGAATTAAAAGATTGTCTTCAATCTTGAGGCTAACCCCGCTGTAATCTATACTGATCCCTAGGTATCCATTATATATGAGGTTATCAGCAATATGTGTTTTGACAGGTTGTCTGATATCTATGCCTCTTGTAGATGATTCTGATGATTGGTGAGGGATATTCATATAGTTATGAATGATATCTTGTGATGAACGGGTAGAAAATACACCCATCATCACATTTACAAAGGAATCCTGTTCGATGTGGCAAAGACTACCCTCCAATGAAATTGCACGCTGATTATAATCCAGGAGCACGTATAGAGACCTTTTCGGAACGGATCCTTCAAAATTCTTGAAATCCGTACTAAAGATTTTTGTAGTGGCTCTTTTGGCAATTACCCCATTGCGCATATTGTAAATCTTGTTACGTTTTGCACCGGAAACGCCAAGTCCGCCAAGATATAATCCAGAGGAGCCGGATATATACATAGCAGCATAACCCTGATTATAGGGAATTGAAGCAAGTAAGGGCCAGGATGGATAATAGTAGTGACCAGGATATGGATCTGGCAATTGTGTTTCCGTATAAAAATGGCACCCAAGGATAACACCATCTTTAGGATACACCTGAATATCTGACGATACCTCTTCGAAAGGACTTCCGGTAGAAATGCCAATATAATTACTGACAAAATGGTTATCCGATATATAATATATTGCCTGATCATTTAGCTCTATCGCAATATTCGCTCCGCTGATAATAGATCTGGTAAGAGCAATCCTTTTACCCTGTCCACTCATCACTTCAATTCCTCGCCACAGATCATCACAGGTGCCTATGTTGCATTCGTCGATTGTGAGTGTAGTCTCTACTTGTATACTGGAACCTGTCTCCATACTTATGGAGAGGTTATCCCACTGCGTATCTATATCAATGACAATTGTTCCCCTGAATTTGGTGCAATTTACGATAGGATCGAGTTCTGAAATTTTCCAGGTCTCGCCTGTCATTCCTCGATCAAAAGTCGCTATGCAGTCACAAGGCGTATCTGCTGTCTGGGCATTTAGTCCGCCGCCGTAGGCTATCATCAGAAACAGGAATAAAACAACCTTACTGAAAGATTTGTCGGCAGATTTAAAATTGTTAAATTGTGTGCGTGTGTGCGTGTGTGCGTGTGTGTGTGCGTGTGTGCGTGTGTGCGTGTGTGAATCACCTTTTTGTACTGGTCTATTGGGGGGCATCCCCAGGTGTGACAGCTTTCGCAGAGCAATACTAAAATAATCCTTGTTATGAAAAGGCTTCATAGCGTTAAAGATTTAATGGTTAAATATAAATGATGTTCCGGGTTTAAACAACCCTATTCGTCCATTTCGTCGCATGCAGGTCAAAATGGAAATAATACAGCAGTAAGCATCTAAAGCAGATTAGATGCAATTTCTTCATGGATGCTCCTGTATAGAGCATGACCAGACACAATTTATGTAATCGAGGAGATTAGCTTGGAAAAGTAGCAGAGTCTATTCTGCTTGAGGGTACATTCTCATAAGGCAATAAACGTGGGTTTAAAGAATAGGGCGCAAGCAATATTAAATTACTATTCTAATTTGGGGCAAAACAATAACCCGAATGTAGGGCATTTTTCTATTAATACCAAATGATTTTAAAATTTAAAATGTTAAAATCACTTAATAAACTAATCGTCACTTTTATTTTTATATAGTGTAAAATCTGATGACAGCATGTTATTGAAAAGTTTTTAGCATTTAGATGGTGTCAAAGTATCGCAGTCAAAATATGTTTAATTTCTAGTTTTGAGAGAATGAATTATAGGCTTGGTGTAATTGCTTTTTTAAAGAAAGGTTAAGATTATGCGCAACACTTTTCTTTATTTAAAAACGATATACGGCAATATCCTATCACACCACGTAGTATCCGGTGGATAAATTTTTCTCAGGTCGTTTACATCTTTCAACGTCCCATGTTGCTTTTTGTAGGCTTGCAGTATCCTGGTTATTTTTTTATTGAGGTAGGGGTGATGAAAATTGGTCATGTCTTTTTCGTTGATGGTGATGAGGGTCGGCGGCGTGACGATGGTCAGACGAGGTATTATCTTTTCAATGGTTTCAGGAGGAAGGCCATAGCATTCTTTGATCTGTTCGATATTGAAAAATCCACCCAGACTTGTTCTGTATTTGATTATTCTTTCGGCCAGTACAGCGCCTATACCGGGGAGCATCTCTAGTTCTGCCGCAGTAGCTGTGTTAAGATCCAGCGTGGTTGGCACAGCAGTTGTGTTTTTCTCCTGCCAGGGTTGATATGTGGTTTCATTTTTCTTTTCAGGAAAGAGCACAAACGGCGCTACTGCTATCCACTGCGCTGAATCCATACTATAGATCTTCATCACATCCTGCTGATTTTTCAAGACTCCTCCTGCGCCCACGTATCTTTCAATGTTAGAAGCTACTTTGCCTGAAAATCCCATTGCCCTTAACTCATGCCAAGTTGCTTTATTGATGTCCATCGGAGTAGGTGTGACTTCTATTTCGTCATAGGATTTATATTCTTTTCTATTATTAGTTTTGGAGTGATACGATTCTTTTTCTTTAGATATCCCCCTGCTCAATGAATCATTGATCTCTTGCTCTGCTAAAGGCTGTCCCTCATGATGTATCCATTCCTTGTCATAGGGTGGGGGCGGAAAGAAATATTTGATCAGTTCCCATCCTAATAAAAGGATGACGAAGACGACCAGGCACATACGATCCGTCCGCGATATGGTAAAGTGATATTCATTTTTCATAACGGCAGACTGAAATATCCTTTTTCACTGATGTCCCAAAATCGGATATCGTTTTCCTGGATAAATTTGAGTAGAATATTTTTCGGATATCGCTCGAGATGGGCAGGTAGTATCACCATCACCTCAGGATGATCACATATCAATGTCTTGAGCTTGTTTATTTGGGTGCATTGATTTACCAAGAGATATTTTATAGCAATACTTTCGATCTCAGGTTTCAGCTGACCATTCCAGATATGAATACTTGAAGTCGGGAATCGAAAATAGGAAGATGTGTAGCTCCATGTCTGGGCATGATATTCATCTTCCGGCGTGATGTCTAGTGTGCTGATGACATCCTTGTAGCAGCGATGACCTCTTGCTGAAAATTCAACACTGTTAGCTGTAATAGATGTATCCTGTATGGAATAACATCTGCCATTTACAATGGCATCGATCAGTAGGCCTTTGTATTGATGATAGATGATTATTTCATCGCTGCTCCAGTGTTTCGATCTGTGTGCACCAAGTGTGAGTATAGCTGCAAGGCCCATGATGTAAGCAGCTTTTTTGCCAAAGGGCCATCGATAGATCAATGCCAATGAAAAAAGTATGGCTGTACAGAGTAAAAATATTCCTCCAAGAGGCGGCAGGGAATAGTTCATATCCGGATTGAGACCGGCCATCCATTTCATAGTCTGTATAAAGTATTGCCCCGCAATATCATACCAGGGCCACAACCAATCAATACCAAAAGCAGAGAGACATATATTGAGCAACGAACCGAAAATGATGATGTAACTCGCCGGCATGGCGACCATACTGCTCGCGATAAAGGTCAATGGAAACTGATAAAACTGCCGTAGTAGGATGGGGAGGATAAACACCTGAGCTGCGATGGAAACCGCTGTGATTTCCCAGGTACGGTGGAGGATTATTTGTCTGAACGTTAAATATCGTATCATAGGCTGAGCATAAAGGAGAATGCCGGCCATGGCCAGAAAGGATAATTGAAAACCAATATTCAGACAGACAAACGGATTGCTCCATACCATTAGAAATGCGGCAAATCCAAGCAAATTCCATATAGGCGTATTCCATCCCATGGCTTTGCCGAGGAGGTATAGGAGTATCATCAATCCTGACCTCACCACCGCAGGACATGCACCGGTGAGTCCCATATAGAGAATAATGGCCAGCGAATAACAAAGCAGTCTGACCATGCGCCGCGTATAGGATCCTGCGCCTGGTGGGCCGAGGACCAGTAAGAGCATACTATAGATCATCGCCATGTGCATCCCTGACACGGATAGTACATGCATAGCCCCGGAGTCTGCAAAGGCATTCCTGATTTCTTCATTCATATATGTCCGGTCTCCCCAGACCAATGCATTTGTTAGTTGCGCTACATCCGGAGAGGTGTGTTCGCTGACAATAGCGCACAGGGATGATTGCCATTTTGCCGTAAGCCTTGCTAATGAGTTTTCTGAAATTGTACTAAGTCTGGCTTCAGGTCCCTTACAGGTCATTTGATGACGGATACCGATTGACATATAATACTTTCGGATATCAAATGAGTGCGGGTTTAAGGGCTTTTGAAAGGCAGAGACCCAGCCAGTGACAAGAAGGTGGTCACCCGGATACAACCTGGGCAGATCCGTTTCACGCAGGTGCACCACAATGTATTTATCCGTGAAAGGTATATGGCCTGTCTCACTTTCATCCCGAAGTGTCAATTGATGACATCTGAGTGAAATGCTCTGCTCCTTTATCTTCAATACTTCTGTAATCTTTACCAGTCCTTGCATACGGATGGATTTTTCAAAGACATCATGCGGAAATATTTCCGCTGTAAACCACCTGTGTCTGATCACGCCACCCGCAAGTATCAATGCGGCTATGGCTATGGTGGAGTAGAGTTGCTTTCCTGGTTTATAGCTTAATAGGCTGATAAAGCAGCTCACCAGACAAATAAGCCATAACACGACTATCACCGACTCCTGGATCAATCCTGGAATGGAAGCCAACGAAAATGCCAGGATCAATAGCATGGCAAACCACAAAAACGGACTGTTTCTAAGGTTGATCATTTGTTTCAACTGTTGTCATGAAGTGTCCTGAAAGGGTTAAATTGTTACCCCCGGAAGTGTTAAAGTCCGGATAGAAATGCTTTTTGGCATGATTTTATACCTATTTCGCTTGGAAACGAGCTCATTAGATCATTGAATACCAGGAATCTGGCATATATAGCCCTGCTGGCCGGATGGATTTGTTTTTGCTACTGGTTGTATGCAGAAGGGATAGCTCCACGCCTGTGCGCAAATCAGAAAAAGTTCTGGCCATCGTACGTTGAACATCTGGGATACCCTTTGGCCTATACCTGGGCTTCAGACCTTCCCCTGGCAGGAGGGAGTTTTGGTGAATTGAAAACTCTCGTTCAACGAGTGGATTCGACGGATGAAATTTTGATCGTCAGAGGGTTTTTTTATAGAGATGAAGCAGCGGACTTGGTTCGTCTCCAGAATCTGGCAAATAGAAGGATCAATAATGCCCTGCACTATCTGAACTTAAATAAAAGCAGATTGATATCAGAAGTACGTGTGCAGGAAATAGCAGCGGATGTTAGATCCAATCCATTTGAAGCGGTAAGATTTGCACGATTGCATTTGGATAGTGTGATACATGAAACAAAGGATACAATTGAAATTTGTTTTCCAATCAAAGATTCCTTGCTGCTGCCCCAAATATGTATTGATAGATTAGCATTATGGATAGGAGATACAGAAGAAAGGCAAGAACGGATCATGCACATCACCGGCACTGCAGATGGAAGTGGAATAGCTGAGCCTGCTGATATGGCGATGGACAGAGCAATGATGATACAAGACTTCATTTTAAAAACGGGTTGGAAAGCAGATCAGATAGCGCTTTCTACCGGACAACGAAACCACCCGCTTACCCTCCGGAACCGTTGTGTGGTGATCTATTTTGAGTAAGGTGAAAAACGAAATAGCATGATTTGGTTAAATATTTTAAATAATGAGACTTTCCTGCTTGCAGCGGAAATACTCTTCATTGTGATCGGATCAATGCTCCTGGGTATCCTTTTGAGTTCTTTGAATTCAGGGGGATTGAAAAAAAAGCTTGCTGATCTCACAGCAGCTGTTGAGGAGGAAAAGAAGCAGGCTGCTGATCTCAGGGAGCAAGTCATCGAATTGAATCAGATACGGGTAGAATTAAACATAGGTAATGAAGAGTTCAAAACCCGTATAGCTGAGCAATCCCGCACGATCTATGATCAACAGCTATACATTCTGAATAGTGAAGGAGCCTACAAAAATCAAAAGGCTGCCATGGACGATCTGAATGCTACCATAGATTCATATCAACATAGGATAAACGTCATTCAGGAAGAACTCGAGAAAGTAAAAGGAACAGACAATCGACCAAAGAAAGTAAGTGCTGTACCACAGGTTCGCTCAAATTATGAACATGTGAGTAAATTGCTGGGAAGGCAGGTGACCGAAAATGACCTGACCCTGATCGCTGGTATAGGGCCAAAAACAGCCGATTTATTGCACTCAAATGGAATCGAAACCTGGGACAATCTGTCTACAACACCAGTAGACCATCTACGTAAAATACTACATGATGCAGGTGGCATCTATAAGTCGCAGGATCCTACACATTGGGCAAAGCAGGCGGTAATGGCCTCCCAGGGCGAATGGCGCAAATTGCGGGTATATCAGGAAGCCCTCCGTAAAAACGAATAGACGATCCGTTAATATTCGTCTAAAAGTCCCGACCTGTAAACATTTCATGTCTGTTGGTTGTCCTATCTTGCAAACCTTAAACCGATACCTGTTTGCAACATCTCAGTGTTCTCCGGAAATTTTTTATAAAATATAAATACCATCTCCTGCTCGGGATACTCTTTGTAGCAGCCGGCAACTATTTCAGAGCCTGGCAGCCTCAGGTGATCCGCGAAGCCCTTGACTATGTGCTGGAGCAATTGAAAGCTTATCAGGCTGCTGATGGCCCTGCAAAAGAGGTGATCATGTCTTCGCTGAGCAAGGCATTGTTCAAATTTGGCGGTCTTGTGGTCCTACTGGCCCTCATCATGGGGGTATTTATGTATTTTATGCGGCAGACTATTATTGTCATGTCCCGCCTGATAGAATATGATCAGCGAAAAGAAATCTATGATCATTACCAGCAACTGGATAAGGGTTTCTATCGTCGTAACAGTACTGGCGATTTGATGGCCAGAATTACGGAGGATGTCAACAAGGTGCGCATGTACGTTGGACCTGCATTGTTGTATGGCATCAACCTTGTTACGTTGTTTGTCATGGTCATTTATGCCATGCTTAAGGTCGATGTTCGTTTGACATTGTATTCTCTTTTGCCATTACCACTTTTATCACTTTCCATCTATTATGTGAGCCGCCTCATAGAACGGAGGAGCCAATCGATTCAGGCTAAACTCAGTCAGCTGACGGGCATTGTACAGGAGGTCTTTTCAGGCATCCGCGTAGTCAAATCATATACGCAGGAAAAGGCCTTTGGTGCTCATTTTAAAAAGGAGAGTGAAGAATACAAACTTAAAAACATGTCTCTTGCCATTGTAGAAGCCATGTTTATTCCCTTGATGATGGTGCTGATCGGCATGAGTACCATCCTCGTTATTCTCGTCGGCGGGCTCCAGGTATTTGACAATTCCATTACGACCGGCAATATCGCAGAGTTTGTCATCTACATCAATATGTTGACCTGGCCGGTGACCTCCATTGGATGGATTGCTTCTATTGTTCAACAAGCCAATGTATCCCAGGGTAGGATCAATGAATTTTTAAATACCCCCTCTGCTATCCACAATAGGGGCACAAAGAAAGGCCCTATCTCCGGGGAGTTGACCTTTGACCATGTTAGCTTTACGTATAAGGACTCTGGAACACAGGCTATTGACGATCTTAGTTTTACGATCAAACCTGGCCAGAAAGTCGCTATCATCGGTAGGACGGCTTCTGGAAAATCCACCATCGCGGATCTCATCCTTCGGATGTATGAACCTACCAAAGGAAAAATTCTGATCGATGGGATCGCCATACAGGATTATGATCTTGCCATGCTACGTCATGATATAGCCTATGTGCCTCAGGATGTTTTCCTGTTTTCTGACACCATAGAGGCAAATATTAGATTTGGGAGCCAGGATTCTTCGCGTGAGATTGCAGAGCAATATGCCCGGCATGCGGCTGTTTATGATGATATCATGGGTCTTCCAGAGGGTTTTAACACCCGTATTGGTGAGCGGGGTATAACTTTGTCCGGCGGACAAAAACAACGGATTTCTATTGCCAGAGCATTAATCAAACACCCGGAAATTGTCATTCTTGATGACTGTCTGTCAGCGGTTGACACGCATACCGAACATACCATTATTGATTTTCTAAATAAGGAATTGGCCAATAAAACCGCCTTGATCATTACCCATCGCATATTGGGGATGCTGGATTATGATAAAATCCTGGTGCTGGATCATGGAAAGCTGGTGGAGGAGGGCTCCCACGAACAGTTGATCGCGCAGCAAGGCCCCTATTATGACCTTTGGCAGCAACAGCAGGTCGCTACCATCCTGGAAGAGGAGGATTTGAAAAGTTGATCAACCCAGGTAGAGGGGGTATAGGATATTCCAATTATAAACTTAGATTTGTAAAACAAAAATGTGAGGCATGTCGAACAGTAACGATTCCAGATTTGAAAATGTCTACTCCAAAAAGGTGAAGGCAGGCAGCAGGCGGACCTATTTTTTTGACGTTCGTAAGACACGTGGTGAGGATTTTTACATTACGTTGACAGAGAGCACCAAAAAGCACAACTCCGATAGTTATGAGCGCCATAAAATTTTCCTGTACAAGGAAGATTTTAACCGATTCCTGGCTTCCTTGCAGGAGGTTGTTGACCATGTAAAGGTTGACCTTATGCCGAGTTATGATTACGAAGAATTTGATCGCAAACAGGCTGAATGGGAAGCAAACAACCAAAACAATACGGAGCATACTGAACATCCCGAGCAAAGGGAGTCAACCGATAGTGATGAAATTGCCTGGTAGGCTATCCTGAGAATTTAGTGATGGAAAGGCAGGGTTATCTTATTTTCTGGATTATCAGGTTTTCTGATTCGATTCCAGTATGTAAAGTCAGCACATATTGGCCAGGCGGAATGTTGTCCAATTGCCTTTCAATTCTCGAATTAGGTCCTGATACCTTTTCAGCCCATACTTGCTGCCCTTCCACATTGTAAAGAGCTAAATTCAAGATCTCCACCGGGTTAAGGATATCAATCACCAGTTCGTTGCTGATCGGATTGGCCACTCTAAAATGCTGACCGTTTGAAAGCGTTCTGACATACCTGAACGGAGAAGAAATCCGCGATTGGTCATCCTGTATAAAATCAATTCTATATGCATATTTAAATGAAGGAGCCACCTGCCGGTCAGTAAAGTCGTATTTCGATTTTCCTTCTTCAAGGTCGACAGTACCGATAGACTGAAAGGTGATGCCACCATCGGTGGACCTCATGATCTCAAACACACTTCCGAAAGAAACGTCAGCAACCACCCATTCAAGTTCAATGTTTGATTTCTGCCTGAATGCATTGAAAGAAACAAATTCAATATCAAGTGGTGAATTTGTAATCTCCATGACAAACAATCCATATGTCTGATCTGAAGCAATGATAATTCCTGACGATAGAAAAGGATAAACACCCCAGCAACCTTCGTACCCGATATAGTCTACATTGTCCGGATAAGTATCGTAATAGGCGACGCGGGTTATATCTTCCGGATTTGAAATATCATATACCTGCACACCGTCATGATAATAAGAAAGATAAGCCAGGTCTCCCAATATAAAAGGGTTGTGACAAACACTTGAGCCGGGCGCTCCCGGTCCCAGGAGCTCAGAGAAAAAAGTATTGCAATCATCAATCGAAACATCGAGTGGTTGTGATATATCAACCAGTTTGACATCGCTGCCATGTGTCTCATCGGTCATCACCAGCATATTGCCCGTACTGTTAACCCAGCTACTGTGGTTGTATCCTTCTTCAGGATAATTATCTACCAAGCCGACAACCGTAAAACTTGGCAAATTACTGAAGTCATACATCTGGAGTTTTGACAAGCTCCCGTGACTGCAATAAGCAACATTATCATGCACATAAACGTCATGCACATATCCTCCGCCGACCCCATTCAATGGAATATTCCAGAATGTAGTCGGATCGGCCGGATTTGAAACCAGGTCAAGGATGACCAGTCCATTGCTTACTGAGTTGGAGCCGGCGGCATATAGTTTTCCATGTTGCTCATCTATAAATATATTATGTGTCCTGTTCCAGAAGGCAACCGTCTGCTTGACCATGGTGACCGAGGTTGGAACATTGCTCAGATCAAAAATCAATAATCCGGAAGTGCCTTCGTCAGCAGCGGCGTAGGCGTAATTGCCATAGGTTTTAAAATCACGCCATAAAGACTCATTGTTTGAGCCTGTTGGAGAATTGAGTACATGGTGTGTATAAATAACGACCGGGTTAGTCGGTACGGTCACGTTGACGAAAAAAATGTCCTCCATGCCGCCGATGATGGCAATCTCGGTGCCATTGGCATGCCTGAAACCCCAGCAATCATTGTACTCCGAGCCAAACCGGGTGGGTAGGTTAGGAATGTCAAGATTGCCCAACAACGTCATGTTGAAGGAAGGTTGCGCAATGGTGAACGATGGAAGCACCAACGCAAGGAATAAAACCAGTCTCATAAAGATGTACTTAAGCCCCAAAAGAAAAACGCTCTTGATTTCATAAAGGTCAGGGATTTTAGCCGATTTTCAAAGGATATTATCAGGTAATGACTCAATTGTCTGCACCATGTCATCGTTAATATCCAGGTGGAAGACCCATCGTATCAGCTGGTCCGTGATGGCGAGACAGGTTATTTGATGAGCCGTCAGAAAGTCCACGACCTCAGAAACCTTCAAATGATCAGCCACTTTAAAGATGACAATATTGGTGGCAACCGGGAAAACTTCAGCTACCCAGGACACAGATTCCAGTTTCCGCGCACAGGCTCTGGCTCGTTGATGGTCATCTTTCAGTCTTGATACATGATGATCCAGGGCATAGATGCCGGCGGCAGCCAGATATCCGCTTTGGCGCATTCCTCCACCCATGACTTTCCGGATTCTCCTGGCATACGAAATGGTTTCCTGATCACTGATCAAAACAGATCCGACCGGAGCACCAAGTCCTTTAGAGAGGCATATTGAAATACTGTTAAACAATTTGCCATACACTACAGGCGAATCACCTGTTTCCACTAATACATTAAACAACCTTGCTCCATCCAGATGTGTCCTTAGCTCATGTGCGCGGGCAGCGGACACAAGTGCGGTCATTTCATCAAGCGTGTAATAATTGCCTCCACCCATGTTAATAGAGTTTTCAAGGATGAGCAGTCGTGAATGTGGGTTCCAATCCGCTTTTGGTTTTACAGCATCATGCACCATTTGTGGTGAAATTATTCCTTTGTTTCCTCGTGTGACATGCATTGAAACCCCGGAATGAAAAGCGTGTCCTCCTAGTTCATAACGGTAGATGTGAAAAATCTCATCGCATATGATTTCATCTAGGGGTTGTGTCTGTGCTTTGATCGCTATTTGGTTGGTCATCGTCCCGGATGGACAAAAAAGGGCGGCTTCGTGACCGAACATATTCGCCATCTTTTCCTCAAGCGCATTTGTTGTCGGGTCCTGACCGAATACATCATCACCTACTTCTGCGTTCATCATGGCAGCGAGCATGGCAGGTGTGGGTTTGGTGATGGTGTCCGAGGTGAGGTTGATGACAAGAGAGTGCATGGATTTTCTTTAAGTAGTTGAATGGACCAAAATTAAGATTATAAGGTGAAGATGAGATTATCAGTCAATTCTTGAGAATGTGAGTAGGCTGTAATCTATTTTTGAACGCAGATTACGCAGAATTATTAAAAAAAGTATTTCCGCAAATTTGAAGTATCTTTTATTAGAATGGATCAAGGACTTGGTGGTGGTTTATTTCCGGCTGCCCTTTGTTGCTTTTCAAATTCTTTCTTCCCATCCTAAACTCTTATCTTTCCCCCATGTCAAAATACAACGTAGACAAGAACAAAAACGAGGATGCTATGAAGCACCTGGTCAATCAGATGCAGAGTAAATGGGATAAGATCGCCCTTGGTGGAGGTCAGAAGAAGATTGATAAGCAGCATAAAATGGGGAAAATGTCAGCCAGAGAGCGCGTCAGCGCACTGTTGGACCCAGAGACGTCTACGATCGAAATAGGTGCTTTTGCAGGTGAGGGGATGTATGAGGAGCATGGTGGGTGTCCGGCAGGAGGAGTGGTGGTTGTGGTAGGTCAGGTTTCAGGCAGAACCTGTGTCGTGGTAGCCAATGATGCGACCGTCAAGGCGGGGGCCTGGTTTCCGATCACCGGGAAGAAAAATCTACGGGCGCAGGAGATCGCTATGGAGAATCGGATACCGATTATTTATCTCGTAGATAGTGCAGGCGTATTTTTGCCGATGCAGGATGAAATATTTCCGGACAAAGAGCACTTTGGCAGGATATTCCGCAACAACGCAAGATTGTCTTCCATGGGAGTGCCGCAGATAGCTGCCATCATGGGCTCGTGCGTAGCAGGTGGAGCGTATCTGCCAATCATGTCAGATGAGGCACTTATTGTGGAAGGTACCGGATCTATATTTCTTGCCGGGCCCTATCTCGTAAAGGCCGCGATCGGAGAGGACGTAGACCAGGAGGTGCTGGGTGGTGCCACTACACATAGTGAGATTTCTGGAGTGACTGATTACAAAATGCCAGATGATGAGACTTGCCTGAAAACAATAAGAGACCTTGTATCACGCTTTGGCCCTTTCACTACTGCCGGTCTCAATAGAGAGAAATCAGTTGCACCGCCGGGAGATCGGGATACGATTCTCACCCTTAAGCCTGAGGAGGGTTCCAAGTCTTATTCCATGAAAGACATGTTGCGTCACCTTGTGGATGGCGGGGATATGACCATTTATAAAGAGGAATACGGAAAGACAATCGTATGTGCCTATGCCCGTATTGATGGCTGGTCTGTAGGTATTGTCGCCAATGAAAGGGAGGTCGTAAAAACCAATACAGGAGAGATGCAGTTTGGTGGTGTGATTTATTCTGATTCTGCCGATAAAGCCACTAGGTTTATATTGAACTGCAACCAGAAAAAAATACCTTTGATCTTTATTCATGATGTTACCGGTTTCATGGTCGGCAAGCGTTCTGAACACGGTGGGATTATTAAAGACGGAGCTAAGATGGTCAATGCCGTAGCGAATAGCACCGTACCAAAAATCACGATCATCGCCGGCAATAGTTATGGTGCCGGTAATTATGCGATGTGTGGTAAAGCATATGATCCGAGATTTATTGCTGCATGGCCGACCGCAAAGATTGCAGTGATGGGAGGGACCCAGGCAGCTAAGGTGTTAACCCAGATACAAGTCTCTTCACTCGAATCAAAAGGCCACAAACCTGACCCGGAAGGAGAGAAAGAGCTTTTTGCAAAGATCAAGGCACGTTATGATGAACAGTCAAGCCCGTATTACGCCGCTGCAAGACTGTGGGTAGATGCGATAATTGATCCGAGGGATACACGACAATTTATATCTCAGGCGTTATTAGCTGCAGATCATGCCCCGATTGAGGTGTTTAATACGGGGGTGCTGCAAACGTGAGTTGTGAGTTGTGAGACGTGAGATGTGAGATGTGAGACGTGAGACGTGAGACGTGAGACGTGAGACGTGAGTTGTGAGACGTGAGTTGTGAGACGTGAGACGTGAGTTGTGAGTTGTGAGTTGTGCGTTGGCATTTTTGAGGAAACAAATTAGCGTGAATTAGCGAAAATTAGCGGCAGTATTTTGTGTAGAGGTAACACGGAAATGCAAAATGCAATTTTGCTGACGGGAGAGCGTAGATACAATCTACGCTCAACAATGGTACAATCTACGCTCAACAATGATCAACAGTGGTGTGAATTAGCGTGAATTATTGACAGATAAATTAATGATGAAGAGTTTCATGATGATCGTATGTGTTGCATTTGGGCAAGTTGCTTTTGGTCAGGCATCTAATCTACTGCCTAACACATCAGCCGTTGGATCATCTAGATTATATGATTTGTCAAAGGCAGTTTCAAAAGATCCGTTTCGGTTTTCCTGTTTGCCTCAGCCCTTCAAATCAACTGAATTTGTGATGAGCCGGATTCCTGCTGTTGATCATCTTCCAAGTCTGTTTTGTAAGCTAGAATATAAGTTGGAAGGGAAAAGCAAACTGGCTCCACGATTCCGGTTAGGATCACTGCAGTACACGGATTGGATGGAGGGGAAGAATGATTTCTTAAGTCGCTTTTACAAATAATAGGCGGAAAGCATACTGAAGACTGGTTAATTAGCATCGAAGTGGGTTAGTTTCCAACTACCAGCTACCAGCTA
>JBBRDL010000081.1:0-18340 GCA_038203965.1 Chitinophagales bacterium
TGCGCTTATTTAATCTAATCCTAAACCTCTTCCGAGGTCGAAAGACTCCGAAACCTGTTCCCGCAGGTCCGGTCAAAAGGGAAGAGTATGAACGTTGGTTAGGAATCTAAATTCCAACTTTTGTTCATGAACATATCAATCGGTAGTCTTGCTTCGTCCAAGGACTAGCGATTAGTTTGCTTATACCTTCCCCCTAACAACATATTTTTTCCTTTACTTTTTATTTTTTGATCATTTTATCAATGTATTCGCTTTCTTTTAAAGCTTTAAATTGATACAAAAGTTGCTTATAATTAATATATTACATATAGGTTTTATTTGTTGTGTATTAAATCATTTCCAACCTAGGCATAAACAGAGGTACAACTCTTTTTTCTACCTCTTTTTGGTATTATATTTGGCCTTGCTCTGGGAGACTGGAGAAAGACAACTCACTCCTTCTTGTTTTTAAGCAGGCAGGATATTTGCTATAAGAACTTGTACTACCATGAACGTTTTCTTACCCAGGCGAGCATCATTTCGCCTTAAAAAATCCATCTTTTTTGCGCTAATCCTCAGTGCAGCAAGCTTTTATGTTGGCTGCTCACATGAATATGTGACTGATCTTGACCTCGAACTAACCCAATCCCTTAATTCAAATTCCAAAACTGGCTCATTACAAGGGTATATCATGCCCTCCAGCACTGATTATGCTTCCTTACCGAATCAGGATCCTAAAAATCCAATCACAAGCGAAAAAGTGGCACTGGGTAAAATGCTATTTTTTGAAACAGGCCTAGCACTTGAATCTAAATATCCGGTTTCTGCATCAACCTACTCATGCAGCAGTTGCCATATTCCTGAAAGAAGTTTCACAGCGGGTAGATTTCAGGGTATTGCCGATGGTGCTGTTGGCTATGGAGTCAGCGGTGAGAAAAGAAAGAAGAATCCATATTATGAAGGCAGCGAAGTGGATGCCCAGGGTGCCCGTCCTCTTGCTGTAATCAATACTACTTATATCACAAATGCATTGTGGGCAGGTACGTTTGGCTCCTTTGGGGTGAATGAAGGAACCGAATCCGTATGGAGTCAGGACACGTTGGTAGAAATCAACTACAAAGGCCTGATGGGCCTTGAAGCCAATAACGAACGCGCGCTTGTCGTGCACCGGCAGGTTATCAACAAAGCGGTCATGGATTCACTTGGATATACGCAAATGTTTGACACAGCATTCCCTGATATCCCTGAAAGTGAAAGATATACAAGACAAACTGCTGCTTTTGCCATCGCTGCCTATTTCCGCACGATCCTTACGAATGAAGCTCCTTTCCAGAAATGGCTCAAGGGAGATGCGATTGCGATGACTGAACAACAAAAAAGAGGCGCAGTTCTGTTTTTTGGAAAAGCCGGATGTGTAAGTTGTCATAACAGCCCCTCCCTCAATAGTGACCCTCACTTGTTTTTCTCACTCGGCGTGTACAATCACTATCAGTCAGGTCATAATGTTTTCAGAACCGATCGGTTTGACAAACGCAACCTTGGACGTGGCGGTTTTACAGGACGTGAAGAAGACATGAACCAGTTCAAAGTACCGCAGCTCTACAATCTCAAGGACTTTGGATTCTTTTTCCATGGAGCGAGCAAGACAAACCTCAAAGATGTTGTGGAATACTTTAACGAGGGCATTCCCGAAAACCGTGATATTCCTTCCACACAAATTAGTCCTTTATTCAGGCCGCTTCATATGTCGCATCAGGAAATGGATGATCTTACGGAGTTTCTCGAAAACGGTCTCTATGATCCTAATATGCTCCGTTATAAACCTGAAGTCACCATGTCAGGCAATTGTTTCCCAAACAACGATTTACAATCACAGCTGGATATGGGCTGCGAGTGATCGGTGATTATGAGCTAGGAGCTAGGAGCTAGGGAGCAGTTTTAAAAGGATATTAATATTTAAAAAAGAGAACAACTCGCCTTGCGCAATGATGTGCAGCATTGAAAATCATGCCTGCCTTTCCTCCTTGAAAAAACAATATCAAAAAGTAATACCTTCAATAACATAAGGGTCGTGGTGGGATCCCGGTAGAGAAGTTAGAAGTCATATAGTTGTGACTGTAAATTGAAGATACAGATAGCTGATAGTTGATAGTTGATAGTTGATAGTTGAAGGCTAAACACAATTTCACAAAACGGATTATCTACTTAATTAATGATCAACATACTCATCAGGCATCGCACAAGGATGCTTACTATCAGCATAGGTATTGTGTATCTGTGGTTTGGTGCACTTAAATTCTTTCCCGGAGTAAGCCCTGCAGAAGCACTTGCCAAAGAAACACTTGTTATGCTGGTCTTTGGTTTGATCCCATCTCATATCACTTATTTTACTATTGCTTTATGGGAAGTGAGCATAGGCATATGCCTCATGCTTAATCTCAGAAAGGAGTGGGTCATTTACGCTGCACTCATACATATTGCCTTCACCTTCACGCCTCTCTTTGTTCTTCCCGCAGCAACCTTCAACCAACAGGTTTATTCTTTGACCTTTGCAGGCCAATACATCATTAAAAATCTGATCATCTTCAGCGCTTTGCTTTTTATTTTACCAAAGGAGAAAAATCCAGCACGGGTCATCTCTTAGCAGACTCCTTATTCCCCTTGCTGAAAACATATAATTCAGCTTATTTTTGTCCATCATGACAAAGATCAACGTAATCGCATTTGATGCTGACGACACCCTATGGATCAATGAACCCTATTTCCAGGAAGTAGAGCAGAAATTCTGTGGATTGCTGGAGGACTACTTGCCAGCGCATGCTGTTGCAAAAGAGTTGTTTGCTGTAGAAATGCAAAACCTGCCATTATATGGATATGGGATCAAGGCGTTTATGTTGTCCATGATTGAGACAGTCTTGAAAGTGACCAACAATACTGCAAATCCAGAGATCCTCCATAAAGCTATTCAATATGGACAGGACATGCTCAACAAGCCTATTGAATTATTAGATGGTGTAGAAGACACGCTGCGTGCACTAAAAGGAAAATATAGATTGGTCGTAGCCACCAAAGGAGACTTGTTGGATCAGGAACGGAAACTAAAAAAATCCGAGTTGGAGCATTACTTCCATCATATCGAGATCATGAGTGATAAGAAAGAATCTGATTATCTCAAACTGCTCCGTCACCTCGATTGCCGGCCGGACGAATTTCTGATGATTGGCAATTCGTTGAAATCCGATGTTTTGCCAGTGCTTGCGATCGGAGGGCATGCCGCTCATGTTCCTTACCATACAACATGGGCGTATGAAAAAATTCAACATACTATTGAACATCCCAACTTTTATGAAATGGGTAACATTGCCGACATTACATCATACTTGCAACCATGAAACACGAGCTGGATATTGCAAACTGGAAAAGAAGAGACCACTTCCATTTTTTCCGGTCCTTTGACGAACCTTTCTTTGGCATAACTGCTGAAATAGACTGTACCAGAGCATATGACGCTTGCAAATCCAGGGATTGTACATTCTTCCTATATTATCTCTACAAATCGCTTCTTGCTGCCAATTACATAGAACCCTTCAGATACAGGATCCTTGATGGTGAAGTTTGGGTATACGATCAGGTGAATGCATCACCGACGATCAATCGCCCGGATGGCACGTTTGGGTTTGCGTACATGAACTTCGAGAATGATTTTGACGTCTTCAACATCAATGCAAAAATTGAAATGGAGCGTGTCAGGCATGCAAATGGTCTTGAGCCAGCCATCGCAGGCGAAAACGTGATTCACTATTCCTCCCTTCCCTGGATCAATTTTACCTCGATCTCTCATGCACGTAGTTTTGCTTTCAAAGACAGTATCCCCAAAATTACTTTTGGCAAGATGAAGGAGGCTGATGGCAAAAAATGGATGCCTGTTTCTATCCATGTGCATCATGGGCTGATGGATGGATGGGATGTGGGCCAATATCTTGAGTATTACCAGATGGTTCTGGATCAAGGCTAAAATGAAGGCGAAGGCGAAGGCTGAGGCTGAGGCTGAGGCTAGGTTTGTAAGCAATTGAAAATTACTCCATGCACTCCGCGTGCTCAGTGCGAAATAAATATTTGCTTTGAGCCAATGGCGGACGGCAACGAAGATCTCACCAATTGCAAGGCAATTGCGGCACTAACTCCTGACTCCTGATTCCTGACTCCTGACTCCCTAATTCCAAATAAAAAGATATAAAACTCTTTATATATCAAATACAGGTTTTATCTTCGCTCTTGAAATCACTAATCACGCTTAAAAAGTAGATAAATAATGTTTTCCAAGACCTGCGAATATGGGATAAAGGCAATGATTTTTGTAGCTCAAAAGTCAAAGGAAGGTTCACGTGTTGGGATCAAGGATATCGCCAAAGGGACGGATGCTCCGGAGCATTTTGTTGCCAAAATCATGCAGGAATTGGGCCGTAAAAAGCTGGTTCACTCCGTAAAGGGACCTAACGGTGGCTTTTATATGGACCAGTTTGACCTGAAGACCTCCCTGGCGGATATCGTCAAGGCACTCGACGGCAATTCCATCTACAGCGACTGTGTGTTGGGCCTCAAAACCTGTAATGAAAAGAAGCCCTGTCCTGTCCATGATCAGTATCGGGATATCAAAAAAAACCTCATCAAAATGATCGAAGAAAACACCATTGGCGATTTTAATACCAAACTCGATTCTGGGAAATTCTTCTTAGTAAATTGATTTTTTAAATTGCTATAAAAAGACAATAAGATATTTTCTTCTTTTAACTACAATGAATCCAAATAAACCAAATACCATCACCTTATGCGATCATTGCGGCGACACCTGCAATAAGCAGCATGTAGTGCAGGGTGAAAAGGTGTTTTGTTGCGAAGGCTGCCGTAGTGTTTACCTGGTCCTCAATGATTACAATCTCTGCACCTATTATGATCTCAACAATCATCCGGGCATCACCCAAAAAAGTAATATCCGTAAAGACAAATTTTCATTCCTGGATAATGCAGAAATTGCTCGCAAGCTTATTCAATACACTGACGGACATCAAACGTACGTAACCTTTTATCTTCCGCAGATACATTGCAGTAGTTGCTTGTGGTTACTGGAAAATATCCGCCGGATCAATCCCGCTATCATTACTTCAAGAGTCAACTTTACTAAAAAAGAAGTCTTCATTGCTTTTGATCCATCGCAAATGAACCTCAGGGAAGTTGTGGAAACGCTTACACATATAGGTTATGAACCACATCTCAGCCTTGAAGAAGTTTCGTCCGCCCAACTGCGGCACATTGATCATACACGATGGTATAAAATAGGATTGGCAGGATTTTGTTTTGCCAATATCATGATGATGAGCTTCCCTGAATATTTCTCCGGAGGTGAGGCGCTGGAGCCGATCATTAAGAGCACGCTCACCGCTATCATCATCGTCCTTTCCATTCCTGTGATCACCTATTGTGCAAGCGAATTTTTTATCAATGCCTGGAATGGCCTGAAAAACAAATACCTCAACATCGATGCACCAATCGCTCTGGCACTGCTGATCACCTTTTGGCGTAGTATGTATGAAATCTATACGGGCACTGGATCCGGATATCTCGATAGTATGAGTGGTATCGTCTTTTTTATGCTAATCGGCCGATGGCTTCAAGACAGAACCTACCAGACGATCTCCTTTGACCGTGATTTCAGGGCTTTCTTTCCGATCGCTGTCAACGTCCTTAAAAGCAATAAGGTTGAATCCGTTCCGGTCGACTGCATTAAAACTAATGATGTCATACAAATCCATCACGATGAACTCATTCCGGTTGACGCGATCCTCTCCAAAGGAACCGCTAAAATAGATTACAGCTTTGTCACAGGGGAAAGCCTTCCTGTCCATATCAATAAAGGGGAGATCATCTATGCCGGCGGCAAACAAACAGGGGGTATCATTGAACTCCTCGTTGTCAAAGAGGTGTCCCAATCCTATCTCACCAACTTATGGAATAAAGAAACCAAAACGAGCGAAACATCAACCTCCTATTCCTTTATTGATGTCCTGAGCAAACACTTTACGTATATCGTTTTGGCCATCGGCGCCATCGCAGGAGGATATTGGTTTTGGCAGGGACAAACACAACTCATGTGGAATGCCCTCACGACCATACTTATTGTTGCATGTCCTTGCGCTTTGCTTTTGTCTGCAAACTTTACCCGCGGAAATATACTGCGCGTTTTGTCGCTCAACAAATTCTATCTGAAAAACGCAAACGTAATAGAGTCCCTCGCGAACATCAACACCATAGTTTTTGATAAAACAGGTACCCTCACGCAAAATAATAGAATGAAAGTCAGGTATGAAGGACAAATCCTCACCCATGCAGTGAAGAACCAGATTGTTTCGCTTCTCGTCCACTCCAATCATCCACTAAGCAAAGCAGTACTCAACTATCTGGATACACCTGCAACTGACACACCTGACAGTTTCAGGATCATCGAAAACAAAGGCATCGAAGGATGGATAGATGAGCATCATTTCAAGATTGGCTCCCCTGCTTTTACAGGACATCAACTGATGAATGAGAGAGATAGTCTGGTGGTAGTAAGTGTGGATAATACACTGTTAGGTGTTTTCCGGGTGAGTAATGCCTATCGAATCGGGATATTTGACTTGTTCAAATCGCTCATACCAAACTATAAACTGGCGCTCATTTCCGGAGACAATCCGACTGAACAATCTACGCTCAGGAAGAAAATGGGTTTGGAAAGCGAACTTCTATTTGAGCAATCTCCGCATGAAAAACTGGCCTATATCACCTACCTGAAAGAAAACAAAAAAGCGAATGTCTTGATGATCGGGGACGGCCTCAATGATGCAGGAGCGTTAAAAGAAAGCCATGTTGGCCTGGCAGTATGTGATGATGAAAATAATTTCACCCCGGCGGCTGATGGCATCATTCATGCCTCAAAGATATCTGTCTTGGATAAAATACTGCTTTACATCCGTTCGGGTAAAAAGATCATCCTGCTTAGCTTCGGTATATCCATCATCTACAACATTATCGGATTATACTTTGCTGTCCAGGGCACCTTGTCCCCCGTCATCGCTGCGATCCTTATGCCATGTAGTTCGATATCGATTGTACTGATTACGTATGGACTGAGCGAGCTGATGGCGAAGAAATATAAACTAAGATAAGGTAATAGACTGTAGACGTTAGACTCATGATGCAACAAAACACTTACCATTCACCACTCACCACTCACGAAAAATGAGCGTAATCATCCTTTTACTACTCGTCAGCATCTGCATCGCTGGTGGCTTCTTGGTTGCTTTCTTCTGGAGTGTTCGGGACGGACAGTTTGATGATGATTATTCACCGGCACGGAGGATTCTTTTTGATGACGAAAAGCAAATAAAAAAAGAAGAGTGATGCTTCGACTCCAAGCAACCGGAATCTTGAAAAAATAAATGAGCTATCCATTTAGCCTATATCACGACACTATAGAACAATCGCACAAACCTCCTAAACGCCTAAGCCAACAAACACATAACCGCATAAACCAATAAACGAATAAACCAATAAGCACATAAACGAATAAACCAACAAACTTCATTACAAACACGGAACATAAAAAATGGAATTACAGAAATTTACTTACGACAACAAGCTCTCAAAGTTTTTTGCCATTGCAACCATCACATGGGGTGCTATAGGAATGCTACTTGGCGTCATTGTAGCCTTTCAGTTAGCGTTTCCGGTACTGAACTTCAGCGAGTATTTTCCTCACATGGCATTCGGACGATTAAGGCCGGTACATACCAACGCAGTCATCTTTGCCTTTGTAGGCAATGGTATTTTTACGGCCGTCTATTATTCGCTACCGCGTCTGCTAAAGGCCTCGATGTGGAGTAAAAAGCTGGGTGCGATTCATTTCTGGGGGTGGCAGACGATCATCGTTCTTGCTGCCGTCACCTTGATGATGGGCATGACGACCGGCAAAGAATATGCTGAATTGGAATGGCCTATTGATATTATGATCACCGTGATATGGGTGATTTTTGGGATCAACATGTTTGGCACGATCCTGACCCGAAGGGAACGACATTTATATGTAGCGATATGGTTTTATATTGCTTCATGGGTCACCGTGGCCATGCTTCATCTGGTCAATTCCATGGAATTTCCGGTCTCGCTTTTTAAAAGTTATTCGTGGTATGCCGGAGTCCAGGATGCCCTCGTGCAATGGTGGTATGGTCACAATGCCGTGGCTTTCTTTCTTACCACCCCATACCTTGGTTTGATGTATTATTTCCTGCCTAAGGCAGCCGAAAGACCTGTGTATTCTTACAGGCTTAGTATTATACACTTCTGGAGTCTTATCTTCCTTTATATATGGGCTGGCCCACACCACTTGCTGTATACTGCTCTTCCTGAATGGGCGCAATCTTTAGGAACTGCATTCTCCATCATGCTGATTCTTCCCAGCTGGGGTGGTATGCTCAACGGTCTGTTCACATTAAGAGGTGCATGGGACAAAGTAAGGGAAGACCCCGTATTGAAGTTTTTTGTCGTTGCTGTCACAGCTTACGGTATGAGCACATTTGAAGGCCCGATGCTATCGCTGAAGAATGTAAATGCGATTTCACACTATAGTGACTGGACAGTAGCTCACGTACATATTGGTGCGCTAGGGTGGAACGGGTTCCTCACCTTTGGTATGTTATATTGGCTCATCCCAAAACTCTTCAATACAACCCTGTACTCCCGAAAAATGGCGGGTACGCATTTCTGGATTGGCACACTAGGTATTCTCCTATATGCCATTCCCATGTACTGGAGCGCCTTTCGATCCTATTTTATGATGAAAGCCTTTACGCCTGAAGGTCAATTGCAATATCAGTTTATGGATGTGGTACAGACCATTATCCCATTCTATGTATTGCGTGCGATTGGTGGAACTATATTCCTCATCGGTGTGATTCTTATGATATACAATCTGTGGAAGACAGCTAAAGCCGGAAAATTCCTTAGTGAAGAATATGGAGAAGCTCCTGCCTTAGAGAAAAAATACACGGCTCCAAAAGGAAGTTTCTGGCATAGTATCATCGACCGTAAGCCGATCATGCTATTGGTCCTGAGTCTTGTGGTAGTTGCTATAGGGGGTATCTTCGAACTTGTACCTACGTTTCTGGTCAAATCCAATATTCCAACAATAGCTTCTGTAAAACCTTATACACCTCTTGAATTACAAGGACGGGATATTTATATACGTGAAGGGTGCTACAACTGTCACTCACAGATGATTCGTCCGTTCAGATATGAAGTAACCCGATATGGCGAATACTCAAAAGCAGGTGAGTTTGTCTATGACCATCCTTTCCAATGGGGTAGTAAACGCACAGGGCCGGACCTCGCGCGGATCGGTGGAAAATATCCTGACAGTTGGCATTTCAATCACATGTATGATCCAACATCTATGGCACCGGGGTCTATCATGCCTTCCTATCCATCTCTGTTCGACAACGAACTGGATATCGGGACGACCAATTCGAAAATATATGCCATGCGTAAAATGGGCGTTCCTTATCCAAAAGGATATGAATCGATTGCCAATGACGATTTGAAAAAGCAGGCCAATGGAATCGTTGCCAATCTGAAAAACGATAAAATTGAGATACCTGCAGATAGAGAGATCATCGCTGTCATTGCATATTTGCAACGGGTCGGAACTGACATTAAAGTAAAAGCTGCAACCTCAAATAAATAAACCATGAAATTTTCAAACTATCTCGAACAAATAATAGGTGTCAGCATATATCCTGTCATCTCCCTTGTGCTGTTTGTTGCGTTTTTCACTGGCGTGATCGTATGGATTTACAGCATTGATAAAAAAGAAATTGAGCACATGGAAAATCTTCCATTGAACGACTAATCAAAAATCATGAATCGTATATCAAGACATATGAAAACGATATTTAGTATACCTATGCTACTGGCCAGTGCTGTCCTCTATGGCCAGGCTGGTCCGGCTGCTCCCGCCGCAAAAGGGTTCACGATTGATACCAATACACTCCTGATCATCTTCGCCGTCTTCCTGCTGCTACCGATCTGGATCTTATCCAACACGTTTATCACCGCGGCTAAACGATACTATGCGGAGAGGATTAAATCGGGTACAGCGAAAGTGCTTATCCCTTTGGGCTTGCTGATGATGAGTACTACACTCATGGCGCAGACACCAGTTGCGGTTGATGAGCCAGGCTTATCAGCCACGGCTATGACCATTCTTCTGATCTGTGTGATCAGTGCTGAGCTGATGTTGATTCTATTCTTTGCGCACAAGACCAATGATTTTATTCAGAAAAGAGAATTAAAGCCTATTCAGGATGTGCCGGACCAGACACTTATGGGTTGGTTAAAAGCCCAATGGGCTGTGATGAACTTCAAACCTATCGAAGAAGAATATAAAATCGATACTGGTCATAATTATGATGGCATCCGTGAACTGGATAATATTATACCTCCCTGGTTTACCACTGCATTTCTGCTGACGATTCTCTTTGGCATCGGATATATGTATCGCTATCACATCGCCAAATCAGCACCAATGCAAATTGAAGAATATCAGCAATCTGTCGCCTTGGCTGAATTAAAGCATGATGAATATCTGAAGACCCAGGCGAATGACATTGATGAATCCAATGTAGAGCTCATGGCAGGTGCTGATCTGGAAGCAGGTCAGAAGACCTTTATTGCCTTGTGCGCGGTCTGCCACAAACCAGACGGCGGAGGGATGGTAGGTCCAAACCTTACAGATGAATACTGGATTCATGGCGGATCTCTACAGCATATCTTTACTACGGTAAAATACGGCGTCCCGGATAAAGGGATGATTTCCTGGAAGGCCCAAATTAACCCCCTTCAGATGGCGCAGGTGTCTAACTACATCCTCACTCTCAAAGGAACGAATCCTCCCGATGCAAAAGAAAAACAAGGTACATTATATGTCCCCGAAGCAATAACAAAAGATTCTACTGCGGCAAAAATCATGGAAGCGGATACTACGATTATAAAATAAAATGACAGAAGACGAATTATTACACGCAGAGACCTTTCGCGACCGGGTAGCCTCCGTGACGGAGTCTGGAAAACGAAACTGGATCTATGCGCTCAAACCATCAGGTAGATTTTATAACTACAGGAATATTGTATCCTATCTCTACTTGATTGTTCTTTTTGTATTACCCTTTATCAAAGTCAATGACAATCCATTATTTCTGGTCAACATCATTGACAGCAAGTTTATCCTCTTTGGGAAAATATTCTGGCCCCAGGATTTTTTCATTTTTGCGGTAGGGATGATTGCGTTTATCGTCTTTATCGTTTTGTTTACCGTGATCTATGGGCGCCTCTTTTGCGGTTGGGTTTGTCCCCAAACCGTCTTTCTCGAATTTGTATTCCGGAGGATTGAGTGGGTGATAGAGGGCTCGCCCGGAAGACAAAAAGCCCTCCGCGACGGACCTTGGAGCGTGGAAAAGATTTGGAAAATGGCGTTAAAACACACCTTGTTCCTAGTCTTTTCTTTCCTGATCGCTCACACCTTTCTGGCCTATATTCTCGGGATAGATGAAGTAGTCAAAATCATAGGTGAGCCATTAACCCTTCACGTCGGACTATTGATGGGGCTTATTGTATTTACACTACTCTTTTATAGCGTTTTCGCTTTTGTGCGGGAGATCATTTGTACTACAGTGTGTCCATATGGACGTCTGCAGGGAGTCATGTTCGATAAGGACACGATGCAGATATCCTATGATTACAAGCGTGGGGAAGAAAGAGGCCGATTTAAAAAAAAGGAGACCAGGACGCTGGGCGACTGTGTCGATTGTCACAAATGTGTCATGGTATGCCCTACCGGGATTGATATACGTGATGGGGTGCAAATGGACTGTGTAGGATGTACAGCGTGCATTGATGCATGTGATGAGGTGATGGATAAAGTCGGACTACCAAAAGGGCTGATCCGATATGCTTCCGAAAATCAGATCGCTCACGGCACCGCTTTTAAATTTAATACGAAAATGAAAGCCTATTCGGTCTTATTGTTCGTATTGATCGGCGTCATGTCTATCATGATCGTGACCCGAAAAACGGTGGACACGTATATTTCCCGTGTCAAAGGTCAATTATACCAGGAAGTAGAAGGTGGGAAATTAAGCAACTTGTTTGAAGCTAAGATCATCAATAAAACCAATAAAGAAATAGCTGTTGAGTTAAGGGCTGAAGGTATCATGGGCGATATCAGGATGGTCGGAGCTCAGTCGCTTATACTTAAAAAAGAAGCGATCAGTGATTTTACTTTTTTCCTTGATGTGCCAAAATCAGCCGTACACGAACGAAGTAACAATATCTCTATTGGTGTGTATTCAGAAGGGAAAAAACTACAGTCTGTGAAGACAAAATTTTTGGGTCCGTTTAAATAGCATTGGGTAAAGCGCATAGAGGCATATCGAAGATACCGCCAAATGCAAAGCATTTGTGGCGAGGAGTTAGGAGGCAGAAGTTAGGAACTAGGAGTTAGGCGTTGTAAGAGAAAATAAATAATCTAATTAAAAAAAGCTGATAGCTGATAGCTGAAGGCTGATAGCTAAAATAAAATATGAACTGGGGACATAAAATAACAATTGTCATTGTGCTCTTTCTGATAGGCATGTTGAGTATGGTCTATGTGGCTTCTATGCAAACCAATGAAATGATTGATGACCATTACTATCAGAAAGAACTTGAATTTCAGAAAGTCATTGATGCCAGCCAGAACCTAATCAATATATCTGAAAACAACCTGGTTAGTCAGACAATTGGTGATGTGGTCATCACACTGCCAGTTGGCACTTTTGAAGGACTTGAAAAAGGGAATATCGAAATGCTTCGAAATGATTCAAAAAGCAAGGACGTGAACCTGGCACTGGAACCAAACGGAACAAACAGACGAACAATACCTAAGAACACCTTGTCAAAAGGCATATATAAAGCAAGGATCAAATGGACCAGCCGTGGGAAGGAATATTATAGGGAGGAGAGTATTTTTGTGGAAATGTGAGACGTGAGACGTTGAGTTGAGAATTAATAATTGAGGGGTGAGTAAAGAATCTGGAAGCTAAACACAGGAAACTGGTAGCTAGTAGCTGCCAGCTAAAATCTGGAAACTGGAAACTAAAAACTTAATGACTGAACTATACCTAAGCATAATTACCGGGCTTTCTATTGGTTTTTTAGGAAGTTTTCACTGTATCGGAATGTGTGGGCCGATTGCGCTGGCTATGCCAATGCATAGGTTTTCAGGACTAGAAAAATACGTGGGTATCTTCCTATACAATATTGGAAGAGCTATGACGTATGCTACGCTGGGCCTTCTGTTTGGATTCATGGGAAATCAATTCCGCTTATGGGGGTTGCAACAAATGATATCCATTGGAGCCGGCGTATTGATCTTGTACTTTATACTTTCAAATTTCACCTTTGCATCCAAGATTCCAATGCTTGCAGTATTAAATTCAAGAGTGCAACGTGGTCTGGGCAAATTATTGACAACATCAAAACATCCCTCTTCGCTTTTTCCTATCGGGCTGCTAAACGGATTACTTCCTTGCGGATTGGTGTATGTTGGTATCGCAGCAGCTTTAGCTACCATGGACACTTTAAATGGGGTGCTGCTGATGTTTTTCTTTGGGGTAGGAACGATTCCGGTGATGGCCGGGCTGTTGATGTTTGGCCATTTAATATCGGTCAATATCCGGCATAAAATCAATAGAGCGGTTCCCTATGTGGTGGGCGTGATGGCTGTGATGCTGATCTTACGTGGCATGAACCTGGGTATCCCATACCTAAGTCCTAAAATGGAGAAAGAAACTACTGAGGTAAGCTGTTGCCATAAATCACAATGACAGCCTCGACCATAAAACCAAATGTTCTGTATTCATCCATTACACTTAGTCATATACCACTCTGGTTTTCTTTCCGAAATTTCGGGCATGAGTAAAGAACCTCCGAAACTTTACACCATGGATGCAACTATTTAATCGATTGAAAGTGAGGTGGTTTATTGAATTATTCCGGTAAAAAATGGCTCTTGTGAAAGAGTCGTTTTTTTCGCTTGGTGGGGCCAGATGATATATGAGGATGTCTTTTTATATTCACGGTTCAAAATTGTATTTAAATACCCCTAGTCAAATGAAAATAATCCTTTACTCCACGCTTCTTTTCTGCCTGTTTACCGGACCATTATATTCGCAAAATCCCTCTTTCCTTTGCGGTAATGAAATATTCCAGGATATAGTCAGGAGGAACTATCCGCAACTGGACAGTTCTTTCCGGTCTACATTTGACGCATGTAAATCCGTTACATCCAACAGATCAGGTGACCTTGTCGTCAACGTAGTCGTCCATATCGTATGGAAAGATGCATCAGAAAACTTAGATGAAAGTATCATCCTGGATCAGCTCCGTATCTTGAATGAAGATTTCAATCAACTCAATGCAGACCAGGTAAATCTTCGTTCTCAGTTTCAAGCAGAAGCTGGTTCTGCAGCTATAAACTTCCATCTTGCAGAAATCATACGCGTGCAAACAGAAGCTGAATTTGCAGTTGACCTTTTTGGAAGTAATCTGTTACCTGAAGTAAAATCAGACTTACTTGGTGGAAGTACAGCTTGGGATCCTGAGCAATTTCTAAATATCTGGGTGTGTAAAATTCAACCAATCACTATTTTCGGATTAGAAATAGGACAGATACTTGGTTTCGCTTTCCCGCCGAACAACCTGGCTAACTGGCCGGCTAATTCCGGCGCACCAGATCAGTTTGAAGATGGTGTAGTCATAGACTATAGAGTTTTTGGCAGTAACAATCCAAATACAATTGACATCCCGGGTGGTGGTGGTCAATTACCGGTTAAAGGACGTACACCTGTACATGAAGTGGGACATTATTTTGGTTTACGACACATCTGGGGTGATGGCGGAGTATTGGGTCCGAATGACTGTGCACAAAGTGATGGCATAGATGACACCCCATTTGCCAATACCCAGTCAGCATTTGATTGCGATACGACCAAAAATACTTGCGCGCTAGTAGAGCCTCACTACAATGATGATACACCTGATCTTGTTGAAAATTTCATGGACTATTCTAGTGAAGAATGCATGAATATGTTTACCCATGGCCAGGTGACACTCATGCGAAATGTGTTAAATGGACCAAGGAGTGGTTTGCTCATGCCTTTTTCAGGTATCAACGATACTGAACAGGCATTTTCGATGTCCATTTTACCAAATCCAACAGAAGGTCGGTTTGAAGTTCAATTTGAAATACCTCAACAGACTTCCTGTATTATACGGATACGAAATGCCAGCGGGCAGGTTTTGGAATCAATATCTCCACAAAAATATCTTCCCGGTAGACATTCCATCCAATTCGAAGGAAATGGCATGGCCCCCGGAATGTATTTCGTAGAAATACAAGCTGAAAATGGTATTTCCTCAGGCAAAATAATCCGTTTTTAACAAATTAATCTACGCTTGATCACCTTAGCGAGGGCCGACACGCCCACTGAAGATTTTCAATTTCTTGTATCTCTTCTGGATGAAGAACTGCGTATCAGGGATGGTGCTGACCACCCTTTTTACGCCCAGTTCAACACACTTGAAAAGATCAGCCATTACATTGTCGCATATGTAGAAGGCATTGCTGTTGGGTGCGGTTCTTTCCGGGTATATAATGAGGATACGGTGGAAATCAAGAGGATGTTTGTACAGTCTCTGCATCGTGGGATGGGCATTGCCTCGCTTATACTGGCAGCTCTTGAAAGCTGGGCCGCGGAAAACCGATTTTCCTCTTGCATCCTTGAAACTGGCTATAATCAGCCCGAAGCTATTGCCTTGTATAAAAAATCAGGCTATACGGTTATTGCCAATTATGGGCCATATGAAAATGTTCAAAACAGCATATGCATGCGGAAAAACTTGCCGGGAATATTTCAGCATGAGCTACCATAAAGAGTGCCTCCTTTCCGCCAGGATTGCCCTTATTTCAAAATAAATTCCCCCATATTCGTAAAAATAAATTAACTTTAAAGAATCCATTTCACCCACCCTGTGAAAGAACTAAAGGCCGCCATAGATACTATTTATCCGCTGACGCCCAAAGCACTTGAGGCTTTGCTGGGTATTTGCACGAAAATTTCTATTAAAAAAAATACGGATTTACAAGCCATTGGCCAAACCTGCAGATCTATTTACTTTATTACGCAAGGGGCTCTTCGCATTTATTATGTGAAAGATAGTGTAGATATCACGGATAGTTTCGAATTTGAAGGTGCATTTGTAGCAAGGGTAGAGAGCCTCGTCACAGGTAACCCATCGAAAAAAGGCATCCAGGCTATTGAAGACTGTGAACTCGTTGTGATCAATGCGGAAAAGCTCCTCGGCTTGTATGATTCCCATATCGAAATTGAACGATTCTTTAAAAAAGTATTTTTAAATTCATATATCAATATCATCAACAGGATTGAAAGTATACAATTTTACACGGCTGAGGTCCGCTATGCGAATTTTATAAAAGAGCATCCGGACATCTTAAAACGTGTTCCCTTGAAGCATATCGCTTCCTACCTTGGTATCACCCAGGTGAGCCTGAGCCGAATCAGAGCCAAATACTGATTATTTATCCATTGTAAAACAAGCCTGGCATATGCGCAGCCTACCTTTAATCGGTAGCGAATTGTTATAGGTACTCCACAGTTCATGATGCAAGCGGTACCATGTAGAGGCTTTGCCAAAAAATCGATATTCTCTTGAACGAAATCAAACTTGGTCTGAAAGAAAACTGGAAGCAGTTCACCCTTCTTGTTGCTATTAACGGCTTTGTAGGTGGCATGGTCGGACTGGAACGATCTATCCTGCCGCAGATCGCAGAGCAAGAGTTTGCTATCGCTGCCAGAACGGCTATTCTTTCCTTTATCGTTGTATTTGGTATAACGAAAGCCATCACCAATTACTACACCGGGTCACTGGCTAACAGATTTGGCAGAAAGAACTTATTAGTTTCAGGGTGGTTGATTGGCTTGCCTGTTCCATTGATCTTAATGTATGCCCCTGACTGGAACTGGATTATAGCTGCCAATGTCCTACTGGGTATTAACCAGGGACTCACATGGTCAAGCACTGTAGTGATGAAGATTGACCTGGTGGGCGAAAAAAACAGAGGATTAGCCATGGGTATCAATGAATCGGCAGGATACATAGCGGTAGCGCTGGTTGCTTTTTTTACCGGTTGGATTGCGGGTGAATATGGATTACGTCCTTATCCGTTCATCATCGGAATCGTTCTGGTTTTTTTTGGTCTTTTGTTGAGCATTTTTTTTGTAAAAGACACCAGGCAACACGTCCTGATGGAAACCACCACAAGTGTTTTACCTAGGCTTAAAAATATATTCAGAGAAACCACGTGGACGAATCGAAATCTGGGTTCGGTCTCCCAAGCAGGCCTCATCAATAATCTGAATGATGGAATGGCATGGGGTATATTTCCGATTCTGTTAGCCAATAATGGATTTACGCTTCCACAGATAGGGCTAGTAAGTGCGATCTATCCTGCCGTATGGGGACTGGGACAACTATTGACAGGAAAAGTCTCTGACCTAATGTGCAAAAAGGATTTGTTGTATACCGGCATGATGGTGCAGGCTATTGCGCTGATCGCATTGATCTGGGCTCAATCCCTTTTCCATTATCTTATACTTTCCGGTCTGTTAGGCTGGGGCACGGCCATGGTCTACCCTACTTTTCTGGCCTCCATAGCTGAAAATACACATCCGCTGGACAGGGCAAAGAGTATTGGTATCTTCAGGCTATGGCGTGATCTAGGTTATGCTATTGGTGCTATATTGACGGGTATTATTGCTGATCTCATCAGCATCCATGCGGCAATATTTTTTATTGGTATCCTTACGATGATTTCTTCGCTGATCATTCAGCGAAGGATGAAATGTATGGATAAAAACGCTTTTAAAGTCTGGCAATGGATACTAAACAAATCAACCACAGGGCATGGAAAAATTTGACAGACAACAACACTGGGAAAAAATATACCAGACAAAGCAACAAAACGAAGTAGGATGGTACCAGCCCATTCCCACCACTTCACTTGACTTCATTAAAGAGTTTAAAGTTCCGTTAACTGCTAAAATCATTGATATCGGTGGTGGTGATAGTTACTTCGCAGATCATTTGCTTGAAATGGGTTACCTGGACATCACTGTACTTGATATTTCGGAAACAGCGATTGACAGGGCAAAAA
>JBBRDL010000082.1:0-18199 GCA_038203965.1 Chitinophagales bacterium
GACGCCTCTCTTTTGTGAAGTGATGACGAGTACGAAAATGGTTTTCCAAAGAGAAGGGAGGCATGATCCGTCAATAGAGAATGACGGACATGATTGTTTGTAAATACAATGATATTGATATACCTGCCCTTTGCTCCTTGCTCCTTGCTCCTTGCTCCTTGCCCCTTGCTCCTTCCCCCTTGCTCCTTGCCCCTTGCTCCTTGCCCCTTGCTCCTTCCCCCTTGCTCCTTGCTCCTTGCCACTTGCCTTAGCCTTTAAGCATATTAATCGCCTCTGTCCTGTTGGACACCTGGAGTTTGTTGTAGATCTTGTGGATATGCTGTGTGACGGTGCCGTATGTAATGTTCAGTAACTCCCCGATTTCCTTGTACAATAAGCCTTTGGCCAGATGCTCCAATATCTCCTGTTCGCGAGGAGAGAGTGGAAGCACTTTATGGGTGCGGCTAACCTGCATTTTCTGAAACTGGTCAAGTACCCTACGGGCAATACTTGGGCTCATAGGGGATCCTCCTTGATACAACTCGCGTACAGCGGTCAGAATCTTTTCAATCGGCGCACCTTTTAGAATATACCCTTTGGCACCAGCTTGCAGGGAATTGAATATCTTATCGTCATCTTCATAGACCGTAAACATGCAAAACTGCATGTCTGGACAGCATTTGTGTAAATAATTAATGGCGTCAATTCCGCTGGCACGTGGTAATCCGATGTCCACAATCAGTATATCCACCGGTTGTAGCGGAAGGAAATGCATAGCATCTTCAGCATTAAAATATATTTGATGGCATTCCAAATCTTCCTCTTCATCAAAGATCTCCTTCAGATATTCAGCGACATCTTTCAAATCTTCCAGCACGGCCATTTTTATCTTATTCACCAGTTTTTGATTTAAAGGGTACTACGATATAAATATGCATTGCTTCTGCGGTTTTCTCAAAGGTAAGTTCACCTCCAACAATATCCATGCGCTTCCGGCAATTAAATAGTCCATTTCCCTGCGCGGAGGCTAATAATGGATCAAACCCTTTACCTCCGATTTCCGCGATATGGATACGTAGCTGTTGGGTCGTGCTGATTTCAATTTCGAGGCTTGTCGCTTCGGAGTATTTCACAGCGTTGTGTAGCATTTCTTTAAAAACAAGAAACACATTTCTTCGTTTTTCGCCTCCCATAGTAACTTTGTCTAAATGATCGGCCATGGACACAAACCTCAAGGGCAGATGATGCTCTTCGAGATACTCAGAAGCATATCTGCGCAGATACCCCACAAGATTTTCGGCTGTATCAAATCTTGAGTTCATTGCCCAAATGATTTCGGACATATTGCGAACTAGCATGTTGCTGTGTTCAGAAATACGTTTTATCTGACTTGCCTCTTCCACACTTTTAGTCTGTTTCAGGGCCCGATCGCTGAGATAGCGTATAGTCGTCAGGCCTGAACCAAGGTCATCATGCATCTCGGACGCTATGCGGTTACGTTCATGCTCCACTGCCTTTTGCTTCTCAATGATGAGTGCCTGTTCGCGGACGATTTGATTCTTGCGTTCGAGTTTACGCTGATAATATAATCGAATAGATCCATAGATGATCCCAATAACCAGTATTACACAAAACAATATAAACCACCAGGATAAATAAAACGGAGGGTTGATGATGATCTCAATGACTCGGGGTGATCTATTCCAATGACCGTCCGAATTAGCCCCAAGTATCAACAGTGTGTAATGTCCATATCGCAAATTAGCATAACGTGCAAAACCTTTTGCTGTCTGGGATAATAAATAGTCATCATCTACACCAACCAATTTATATTTTGTCCGCGTGGCATCGGGATCTGCATAATCAATGGCATGAAAATCAAATGAAAGCGTATTTCGAGCATAAGGAAGTATGTAGGTGTCCTGGAATTGAGGCACTAAAAAGGCAGTATCAATTTCATCATTAATTTTAACGGCCCGAATATACACCGGTGCTTCCTTCGTGGAAGATATAACCTCTGAAGGATGAAAATAATTTAATCCATTGATGCCGCCAAAAAAAATATGCCCATCTGGTGTTTTCAGGTATGCGTTTGAATTGAATTCTTCTGCTTGCACCCCATCCATTCTGGAATATACTTTTACGCTTTCATCTGCAGGACTATATTTTAAAATACCTTCATTGGTGGACAGCCATAGATTCCCTGCTGTATCCTCAATAGCTGCATAAATGTTTTGCGCAAGTAAATTTTCCCGGCCTGTAATCTGGGTTATGTTTCTCGTGCCGGTAGGCACATAAAAAAGACCCTGGCTGTTGGTGAAATACATTCCGGATTTATCCTGCCTTTCCACGAGACTGGTGATCCCTCCCTTCATGGGCAACATGTATGAAAAACGGTGGTCATTGCCATCCTGCGTTGGGGCAAGGACTATGATAGCGGTATCGTTGTTGCTGATATAAAGGTTTCCAAAAAGATCACTTTTAAAAAAACTTGTCCGTTCGCTATATGCTTTCAGCTGCCCGTATGGTTTGCAGAAATATTTTCCGTTATTCAATTGAATTTCAATCAGGAGATCCTCGCCGCAACTCGCAATTATCTTCCCACTACGCAGTGTTTCAATCTGTTCAAAATCCAATGGTGGGCATGAAGAATCAGCTTGAAGCTTTTCAATTTTTTGCTGCTGAAGGTCCAGCAAATACAATTCGTGGTTATGGTTAAAAAGCAACTCTCTTTCATTTACTTTAGTGGCACATATAGATGTGAAATCAATGATCCCATCCGGCAATTGCGTCCAATGATGCAGGATGTCCCCTTTTTCATTGATGAGGAGAATGCCATATCTACGCGTAAAGACTAAAAAGTTATTTACCAGGACGGGAAGGATGCGGGTTACAATAATTTGTTTTTGATCTGAGCCTGTATTCAAAAAGTGTTGAAATTTCTGTTTTTTGAGATTGCAAAAAAACACGCCTTGGCTTGCGCCTCCAACCCACAAGGTTGAATCTTTATCCAAATACGGAATAAGGAGGTGATTCACTGATTCCTTTTTACCAACGAGTTGAGGTGTATACGTGTCTACCTCCTTTTGACTGTAAACATCAAATTCAACGAGTTGATTGTGGGAGACCGATAGCAGTAATTTGTCATTGGAAATGGCCATGATGCCATTGATCCTGGTTTCTGCCACCTGGCCTTGGAAAAGAATGTTGCCGGTTTGAGGATCTATTTGCAAAAGTTTACCATCGCTACATCCCAACCAGATATGTTTTGATTCGGTTGCACAGGCAGCACTAGTATTATTATTAGCTTTGTAAAGCCAATTTACCTTTTGATTTTGTTCCAGCACACATGCTGCATAACCGTCATTGCCAGCACCAAAAAATATTTTCTTATCCCTTTCTTCAATAAGCGTAAAAAAAGAGAATGGTGAAAAATCGATCTGATAGACCTCTGAAACGCACCTATTAACTACATCGTACGAGAATACTTCATCATCACCTCTCAGATAGAGTAGATTTCCGGATAGATAAAATACAGCATGATTTGTCGTTACCACCTTCCCATCAGAAGAAATCATCTGTATAAAATCGAGGATATCTGTTACGGGATTATAAACATGCAAGGCTTCTGAGGTGGTAAACCAAACCATACAGGAGGTATCCTCAAAAAAAGTACTTGACATGGTATGCCCATACATGTGATGGGTCAGCGGTCGATAGGTTTTTGTCTCTTGTCCATCATATATGTTAAGACCATCTAATGAGGAAATAAAAACCTGATTGTGCGAGGATTTATAAATAAAATAGTTAGAGTTCTGCGAAGCCGCAATGGATGAAAACCATTTATACGTTGCCTGCCCGGAGATATATCCGGTAGTTATGAGCCATAGATACGTCAGAATATAAATGCGTTTCATCCCTGCAATTTAACACCCCTGCTAAATAATTCATAAGTCGGGTCACTTTTCGCACTGAAAATCGTGGCCATTCTACCACGTTGGAATGCCTGAAGGACACTGTAGGAGCTGTAATAATCTGTCAGGTATCCGTATAAAAACATCTCTACAAACCTGGGAACCGAACTCTGGTGATCCGCTATAAAAAAATCAAACTTTTGTTTTATATCCATAACATAGAATGCATCACCACATGTAAAAATGCCAAGGATAGAGGGATGTCTGCTATCTTCTTCCACCGCATGAGTGATCATACTCGGTGTGAGTATCTTTTTTCCTAATCGAATATGCCCTTCATACGATTCGCTCTTATCCTCCCCATGACCGGCCAGAAAAACCTGATCAAATGAATTCCATATTTGAAAAATATTTTCCGGTTCAAATGTAGCATCAGCGGTTATCACCTTAATACGTTTATGAATGGCATGCAATTTATTAAAATGTTCGTTTAGCTGATGATTAAAAGCTACAATGACCAGGATACGTTCTGCTTTTTTTTGTTCATCGCTTGAGGGAAGTAGGCTCGGAAGAAATTCCGGAAACAATCCAACATCTTTTGCTTGTTCCAGGTGGCTTACATAAGTTGATTTTTGCAGATAATACGTGCACAGCCCCAGGAAGAGGCATTTAAAATAATGCTGAGCAGGTAGTGGGGAAGTGAACGCCGATAATCGTTCTTCCAAAAGGACCAACTTTTCTGCAAAAGAAAAATGTTGTTTACCCCGGTAAAAATCAATGACTGGCGCAGGCAGTGATTCCACATACTTATGAATTTCAGCATGAATATTCATCCTGTCCCAAAACATGGTGGCACTTGACTTATTATTGATTTCTGGTTTGACTCAATCTGAAAGAGAAATGAATTCACACTTCCGTATCTAGACCTTCGTCTTCTTCAAAAGGAGGATTTGGTGCATCCAGTTTGGCAGCAGAAATGATGGTTACCTGGTAGCTCTCTCCTATCTTTCCTTCTCCTATTGGATCCTGCACACCATTGTATTCCCCATTATAAACCGCGGAAGTCTTTGAGCCTGGAATAATTGGCGGGTTGACAGTAAACCATTGGGATTTTCTTAAAGTCATAATTATGTAATTTAAGGTGATGAGGGTAATCAATCTCTATCAAATATAAACTTTGGCTGGTGTACTATTCCAGAAAGGTTAGAAATTACCGATATTCAATTGGATGATCCATTAATCTAAGTGCTTTATCAATTCTATCAGATAAAAAAGGGAGAAGGCTTAACACTTTTTTTGGGGTTTTTGTGTTTTGCCTTCTCCCGATTTTAAAATAATACCAGTAAAAAACGACCAGTTCATTAACCCAGGATCGGCTTGTAGCTACTAAATACGCACCGTGGGCAAATCCCTGATATCCGGCCATAACTTAAGAATCATTGAGCTTGTGCTTTACCTGGAATACACCGGACGAATACCCCATTGACACTTCCTAAGCTCAAAGCCTGCTTCTGCAGTTTTGATATGTAAAGGAGAAACTTTCAAACTGATTGTGCACCAACGATACTTCAACCTGACATCTTCATTGCATGTACCAAAATTATCACCTTAAAAGGTCGTCAACAATATAACTTTAGTTAGGGGCGAGGAGGCAGGAGATAGGTGATAGGAGATAGGAGGCAGGAAGCAGGTCGAAGCGCAGCGGATACTTCGACTTCCTCAGCACAAGGATCCCGCCCCTTACGGGCGGCGGGAGGCAGTAGGCAGTTAAAAGTGGAATTTTTCAATTACTAGCGTGAACTATTAACCCCGGGGTTTTCGGAGCCATGCCCGTACGGGCGAAGTGGAGGAACAAAGGTCGAACGAAGTGAGATCCCGCCAAATGCAATGTATTTGTGGCGGGAGGAGACAGATTTTGTAAAAAATCTGGATGGGGTATTAGGTAGAAGTGAAAAGGTAACAAAGGGGTGAGCCATAAAATCCCCGGCAACTGTCTTAGAAACAGCTGCCGGAGATTGCTTTAATTGGGAAGGTGTTATGCAACGACCAACTAAAGACTTGTAAAACCCCAGATTGAATAAATCCAATCCAGGTATTTCTATGAAATCATGTACGGAAATATGCATCGTAACAGGCTGACAATGACAGCTTTATTATGCTTTCCTACATGGGTATCTTTATCAAAATGAATAATGTAAAGATTGCGCAAGACATTTCCTACGCAATACCTCTCCAAGGCTATTTTTATGGTCAAAATCCCAAAAACGACGGGATATTGTACTTAAGGTTACAAAACTAAGGAATGAAAATAAAATAAGGTATATAACATAAGTTAGGTGCGGGTAGGGTGGTTGACTTCTAGCAAAGCACAGCTTTGAGATCACACAGACGTAGGTCAACCTACGCCCAGCGATTGAGAACGCCCACCGATTGTTGCTATTTTTTTATGACTGCCGACCAATCCATTTGGCGATAAGATTCGATGGCAAGCACTGAAGCCACGCTAAATAAAAAGGCAGCAATGGTGCAGGCGATTACGATCACGGAACGTTTTGGGCGAGACTTGTAGAGTGGCACCTCCGCCGATTCAATCACATGGAGGGCGGATATATCTATATCAATAGCGGCATTATAGATTTTAAGCTTTTCGAGGTCATAGCCAATCTGTTCATACGACCGGTGATAACGCGACTCGAGCAATTCCACCTTACCTTTTGCCTGGTTGAAATTTTTGAGGCTATAATTGGATTCAGGATCCGTTCCGTTCAGAATAGCCAACTCTCGGTCATATCCCGAAATACGCGCCTGAATGATCTGGATACTATCCCTGAGCTTGCCGCTGAGGTTACCCTTCTTAAGGGTTTCAAGCGCAGCTTTCTCGCGCTCTACAGAATTGGTGACTTCTGTGACCCTGGTGGCGAGGATTTCCGTTTGGCCATGGGTGTCGTAGATGCCCGACTTGTCCCGATAGTGAATAAGCGTGTCCAGGTTGTTTTGCATCAGCTTCTCCTTGCTATTGATCGACCGCTGGAAAGAAGAGGCTATACCGATCTGGCTGTTTTTGATGATCGATTTGACCTCATGGTCGATGATACGGGTCGCGACATTGGCCATAGCCGCTGCCCTTTCAGGATCCGTATCCTCCACAGTGAGTTCGAGCGCATCCTGTTTGGTCAGCAGGATATCATAATTCTCACGAAAAGCCTTCCGCATTTTAAACTTTGCTTTTGACGTACCGGGCTTAATCTTATATACTTTCCATAAATCAAAAGAGTCAATGAGAAAGTCCAGGACGCGATGGGAATTGCCTACCGTCAGAATGCGATCTATATCCTCCCCACTACCATAATAATACATCTCCTGCGTACCACCTCCGAATACCTTCTCCGGTTTAAACAAGTCCTGACTGGCCGCATAGAAGACTGTTTTGCCCTGATAATAATTTTTGAGCAGCAGGGATAGGAGTGCACTTAGCACAAAAGCCCCAATGGTAATATACATGATACGGCGTCCCCAGGGATACAGTGTCCCCAATATTGGCAGCAAACTATCCTTTTCCATGGCCATATCAGAATGCCGGTCCTTTAAGCTGACCGGGGCGTAAAAGTAAAAAGAAATCAGGACGAAGCTCTTTGCTTGAAAGGAAGGAAATCGGGTCCATTTTCGGTGAGCTCATTAAAGAATGTATTTTTATCAACATTTTAATCCTCCGTTTTCAAACTCCAGCTGATGAAACGACATATCCTGCCCCTGTTATTGTTGGCTCTAGGGGTCTTTTCAGGATGCCAAAATGAAAAAAAGGTTGTATTTCCTGCTTCCGACCCTAGACTGGAATGGCAAGGCAGAACCAGGCAGGAAAATACAGGACTCATTTACCTCATTGGCAGCGCCTCCTCCTTAAAATTTAACTTTTATGGTGACAGGTGCCTTATTTGGTTGCAAAACAAGAGTCCGGACAATGGGTACAATTATATATCTCTTGTCATAGATGGGGTAAAGCAACCAAGAACGGCGATCCGTTTTGATACCCTTACGCCAATGGAAATCATCGCACCAAAAAAAGGACTCTCCCATGAAGTCTCCCTTTATAAAGAAACAGAGGCGGCCAACGGTGCTATCATCATCAGCGCCGTCGAAGCAGATAGTATCAGGGAGCTACCACTGGTCAACAAAAAGCGAATAGAATTTATAGGTAACTCCATCACCGTAGGTATGTCCTCTGATGAATCGCTTGTGCCATGTGATGCAGGGACATGGTATGATCAACACAATGCCTACGATTCATTCGGTCCCAGCGTAGCACGCGCACTGGACATGGACTATATGGTTTCCGGTTTTTCTGGGATCGGAATCTATCGCAATACAAGGGCTGACCATCCCGTCATAAAGGATATCTATTCGTCTGCCTTTTTACTTCCAGATCCGGCCAGCCCGCGATGGGACTTTACCTCCTTTGTTCCGGATATCATCAGCATCTGTCTGGGCACAAATGATTTTTCTGCTGGCGATGGGCCATCCCCCAGATCGCCATTTGACTCCACCCAGTTTATTCCTGCCTATGTTTCATTTATAAAAACGCTACACGGACATCATCCGAAGGCTAAGTTCATCATAACGAATACCCCGATGCTATCCGCAACCGACAATTTATTGCTCATCAATTGCCTGACGAAAATAAAATCAACAGCCGAATCAACCATTGTCGGAATCCAACCTATTTCCATTTTCAATTTCAGTAAGATGTACAATAGCGGTTGCTATGGCCACCCCAATGTCGAAGAGCATAGGTTGATGGCTGAGGAAATGATACTATTCCTGAAAGGAATTTAGCGGAAGAAATGTTTAAATGTATAAACCCATAAACCCATAAACCCATAAACCTATAAACCCATAATCCCATAATCGCTCATCCCACCGAATCATCCTTGAAATCTTCAGGCACCCCTTTCTTGTTAATGAAGAGGGAGTAGAAGATAGAACCTGAGATACAGACAAGGATTACACCCAGGGATATAAACACCATTGTTTGCTTATCGATCACCTGGATGATCCAATGTTCAGCAAGCATTTTGACCCCTATAAAAACCAGTACTATAGCGATCCCCTGCTGCAGATAATCAAATTTACTCACAGCACCACGGAGAAGGAAAAACAATGACCTCAGGCCGAGGACAGCAAAAATATTTGAGGTATATATCACCAGCTTGTCTCGTGAGATCCCCATAACTGCAGGTATGGAATCAAGCGCAAAAACCAGGTCAATGGCGGCAAGCATGATCACTACCACAAACAAAGAAGTATACAGTCGTTTCCCATTTTCATGTACAACAAATTTACCCTCACCGTCATGTTTGGCAAGCGGTAATATCCTATTAAGAAACCTGAATAATTTTGTGTCATGAGGATCGAATTCCTCATTTTCAGTGGAACTGAACATTTTGTATCCGGTATACACGAGAAAGGCGCCAAACAAATAAAGGATCCAGTGAAAACGATCCACCAACGCAACACCCACCGTGATAAAAATGACCCGGAAAACGATAGCCATCATGATACCTATCAGGAGCACACGAGGTATGTATTTTGCCTTCACAGCAAATGACGTAAAAATCAAAATGAAGACAAAAATATTATCTATGCTCAGGCTCCATTCCATGAGGTAGGCGCTGATATATTCAAATGCCAGCACCTGACCCTTCTCCACCCACATAAACACGAAAAAACCAAGGGCAAGGCCTACCCAGAAAAAAGTCTGGTAAAGTGCCTGTCGAATGGTAATTGTCTTGTTCTTTTTGCTTAGGAGCCCCAGGTCAAAAGTCAATGCAAGGACGAGCAACACGCCAAAAACGGTATAAGTAATCTGATCCGGATTCATGTAAAATGGTTAAGAGGACAAAGATATCTGAACAAAGCGAATGCCGGGGGGTTATCCTGTAGGCAATGAGACGCCGCATTTTCTGAACATATTAAAGATAAAGAGGCAAGCGTTTGAAAAACTTAAATAGCTGTATATCATATAGTTATATCGCATAAAAAGAAAAGTATTTATCCTGTACTGAGAATAAGGGTGGGCATCACTTGACAAGTACTATATTTTACCCCTAATTTGGTCTTTAGTCTGTAAAACAGGGAGACCAGCTGTGGAATTATTTACGGACGGGAACCGTTTCAATTACTTTATTGGCAAACGCATGGGGCAAACTGGTAGTTATAATCAACTCATCCGGAAACTGGATGCTTTCACAAGACGATATTATCTCAATAAACTGATACGGGGTAGCCTGATCACCGTTGGCGCTATACTGGGAATCTTCCTGGCATATAACCTCCTTGAACATCAGTTTTATTTCAGCAGCGGGACGCGCCTGATGCTGTTGCTTTCTTTTTTAGGCTTTGCGCTGGCCAGTCTGGGCTATTTTGTGCTTTGGCCGGCAGCTCAGTATTACCGGCTTGGAAAAGTGATTTCACACGAACAGGCTGCCTCGATCATCGGAAATCATTTCGGCCATATTCAGGACAAACTGCTCAATGTCCTTCAGCTCAAACGCCAAGCTGATGAAGTTTCAGGAAATACCGAATTACTCTTTGCCGGTATCGAGCAAAAAACGAAGGAAATAGACCTGGTCCCTTTTAAGGCGGCCATCGACCTGACCAATAATAAAAAATACCTACGGTATGCATTACCGCCGGCGCTGATTCTTTTGTTCCTGTTGGTTGCAGCTCCAAGTATCATCAGAGACAGTACCAACCGTCTCATCCATACAAATAAGACGTATGAGCGGGAGGCTCCTTTCAGATTTATAGTCAATACAGATCAGGCTTTATCGGTGGTGCAGTATGAGGACTTTGATTTACAGATTGTCACAGAAGGCTCCATGGTACCTGCGGAAGTGTATATCGAAATTGATAATTATTCCTACCGCATGCGGAAGGATGGCCAGGATGCATTTTCTTACCATTTCAAAAATGTGTTGGAAGACACGCCCTTTAAAATTTACGCCGGACCTGTTTCATCAGCAGAAATGGTGTTGAGCGTGATCAAAAAACCAGGTATTCTAAACTTCGATATTGAGCTTGATTACCCATCCTATACAGGACGAAAAGATGAGGATTTAAAGAATATCGGTGACCTTGTTGTCCCTGAAGGCACTCAATTGACTTGGGACATTCAGGCCGCACATACAGAGGCATTGGATTTTCAGTTTGAAGGAAATGCAACCAGGCTTGAAGCGGAACGTCGAAGCGAGGACCGTTTTGTCGTCAAGTCAAGAGCTGGTAAAGACGGCCGCTATACCTTATATCTTAATAACAGCCTTCTTCCAAAGCCTGACAGTGTTCAATACAGTATCCGTGTGGTGCCAGACCGTTATCCCGGTATTCGTGTAGAGTCATTTACAGATAGTCTGCAAAAAGATATTGTGTACTTCGCCGGTAATGTGGATGATGACTACGGTATCAGGACGCTGACCTTTCAATATGAGGTGCTGGATGTCAAAGGCAAAGTAAAAGACGTAAAGACACAAGGACTTAATGTGCCGCATCCTACGCAGTATTCATACACCCACAGTTTTGATATTCAGACCCTCGAACTGCAGCCGGGCGAGCAGGTACAATATTATTTTGAAGTACATGACAACGACGGTATACATGGCAGCAAAGCGAGCCGCACACCTGTGATGCAATATCGTAAGCCGACGGCTGAAGAATTTGATAAGAAGGAAAATGAAAATAATGCCAGCATCCAGTTGAACCTCGAAAAGTCTCTTAAAGAAACAAAGGAGCTACAAGAGGATATGAAGCGTCTGAAAGAAAAACTGATGCAGGAAAAGAAAGCTGAATGGCAGGATAAAAAAGAGATTGAAAAACTTATCGAACGTCATCACTCGCTGCAGATGCAGATGCAGGAGGCTGTTGAAAAATTTAAGGAAAATATCCAGAACCAGGAAGAGCACAGCAAACCTTCTGAAGAATTACTGGAAAAACAGGAAAAGATAAAGGCGTTGATGGAAGAACTCATGAGCGATGAGATGAAAGAGCTCATGAAAAAAATGGAAGAACTGCTCAAGGAACTTGAAAAAGAAGGGGCCATTGATATGATGGAGGAAATGGAAGCAAATGATGAAGAGCTTGAAAAAGAACTGGATCGTATGCTGGAGATGATGAAAGAACTTGAGGTGGAGGCAGAAATGGAACAAGCTATCGAAAAGCTTGAAAAAATGGCCGAGGTGGAAGAGAAGTTAAGCAAAGAGACAGAAGCTGAGGAAAAGCCAAATGAAACGCTGAAGGAAGAACAGGAAAAATTGAATAAGGAGTTTGACGAACTTCAGAAAGACATGAAAGAGCTCCAGAAAAAGAATGAGGAGCTAGAACGTCCAAAAAATATGGATGGTGCGGATGAGCAAATGGAGAAGATAGATCAGGATATGGAAAATAGCCAGGAGCAACTCGAGCAAAAACAAAATGATAAAGCTGCCAAATCCCAGAAAAATGCTTCCCAGCGTATGAAGGATATGGCTCAGCAGATGGGTGAACAAATGGAGGCCGGTGAACAGGAGCAAATGGAAGAAGACATGGCTATGCTGCGCCAGCTGCTGGAGAATCTTGTGACTTTATCCTTTGACCAGGAGGACCTGATCAATGATTTTTATGCTACAGAAGTGACTACACCAAGATATGTTTCACTGGTGCAGGAGCAATTTAAAATCAAGGACGATTTCAAGGTAGTGGAAGATACGCTTCATGCACTCAGCAAAAGGGTGACCCAGATTGAGAGTTTTGTCCATGAGAAAGTATCCGATATCAACCTGAACCTGAAAAAAAGTCTTGAGCAGCTAGAAGAGCGTAATAAAGTGGTTTCCAGTGATCATCAGCAGCGGACCATGACCTATCTGAACGATTTGGCACTAATGTTGAGTGAAGTGATGAATCAGATGCAACAGCAGATGGCCAATAAGATGCCGGGAAGCCAGATGTGTAATAAACCCGGGGGTAGTAGTTCAGGTAAGAGCGGAAGAAAACCCATGGATAAAATCACGCAGGGCCAGGAAGATCTGAACGGAGAGATGAAAAAAATGTCAGAGCAGATTAAAAAAGGCGATCAGGGTAGTAAGATGAGCAAAGAATTTGCCCAGATGGCTGCCAAGCAAGCTGCTCTCCGCAAAGCCCTGAAGGATATGGGTGACGAAAAAAAGGAGCAAGGAAAAGGAATGCCCGAACTAGACAACATCACCGACGAAATGAATAAGATCGAGATTGATCTCGTCAACAAACGACTCGATAATGAAACGCTGAAACGTCAGCAGGATATCATGACACGTCTGTTAGAAGCTGAAAAATCAGATCGTCAGCGTGATCAGGACGAAAAACGTCAGGCACAAACAGCTATGGAGCAAAAACGCTCCATGCCTCCCGCCCTCGAACAATATATCCGCCAGCGCGAAGCAGAGATTGAACAATACAAATCCGTTTCCCCTGATTTGAAACCCTATTACAAGTTTCTTGTCGAGGAATATTACCAATCGTTAAAAAATACAAACTGATCCTGCCATCGATTTACGAGCAGAAATATTGAAGCTACCCTCTCATCCGCGTTGTATCTGCGAAGTAGAAAACTACGTCAGAAACTTGGTGGAGCGTTTGCATATAGATGAAAATCTATATCCGAATATCCTCATCTGTCTGACAGAAGCGGTCAACAATGCCATGATCCATGGCAATCAACTCGATGAGCAAAAAGAAATCATGGTTTCATGTCACGAAAAGGAACATGAAATCCAGTTTATCATTTCTGATGAGGGAAGTGGTTTTGATCCGCATAAAGTACCTGATCCTACCAGTCAGGAGCTGATTGAAACCGAAGGTGGCCGCGGCGTCTTTCTGATGAAGCAACTCACTGATGAAATCCATTTTCTCAACCACGGGCGCACAGTCAAATTGATGTGGAAGATCTAAATCCTGACTGGCCCGAAACGGGTGAAGATGAGTCTGGTGTTTTTTTTACCTCCCATGATGTGGCGTTTGAACCGGCACATCCGGATCAACTGGTACAATGGATCTTACAGACGATTGCATCAGAAGGCTATGAATTAAATAGACTAGATATTGTCTTTTGTGCTGATGCCTTCCTGCTGGAGATCAACCAGAACCATCTGGGCCATGACTATTATACAGATATCATTACTTTTCCTCTCAATGAAAATCCACTCCTTGCAGAAATATATATTAGCATAGACCGGGTGCAGGAAAATGCGGCTGGCCTCCATATTTCATTTGAAAACGAATTGCACCGTGTGATGATACACGGCGTACTCCACCTTTGTGGATATGATGATCATGATGAGGAGGATATCAATATCATCCGAAAGAAAGAGGATGCTTGCTTAAAAATTCTTGCTGAAAAGGCGAAAGAGGCGGAAAAGGCTGAAAAGGCGAAAGAGGATTAAGAGGCGAAAGAGGCGGAAGAGGCTGGAGGGCAAATCATCCGTTTCTGTGAAACCAAGATCTTCCTTGCCCCATCGGGGCAAAACATCGGTACCATCTAATAACCGAAAATCCCCACCCCCTTGCCCCATCGGGGCTATACATCGGTACCATCTAATAACCGAAAATCCCCATCCCTTGCCCCATCGGGGCTATACATCCGTAACATCTAATAACTCAACAGCCCCCTTGCCCCATCGGGGCTATACATCCGTAACATCTAATAACTCAACAGCCCCCTTGCCCCATCGGGGCAAAACATCGGTACCACCTAATAACCGAAAATCCCCACCCCTTGCCCCATCGGGGCAAAACATCCGTAACATCTAATAACTCAACAGCCCCCTTGCCCCATCGGGGCTATACATCGGTACCATCTAATAACCGAAAATCCCCACCCCTTGCCCCATCGGGGCTATACATCGGTACCATCTAATAACCGAAAATCCCCACCCCTTGCCCCATCGGGGCAAAACATCGGTAACATCTAATAACCGAAAATCCCCACCCCTTGCCCCATCGGGGCAAAACATCGGTAACATCTAATAACCGAAAATCCCCACCCCTTGCCCCATCGGGGCAAAACATCGGTAACAGTCGGTACCAAAAAAATCTTCCATGCGCCGTAGGTGCATAACTTCTGTAACTTTATGAGCGCATAAAGTCTAACACATCAACACATCAACATCGCAGATAATCATCTATGCAATATGATATAACTATCGTCGGTGGAGGAATAGTCGGATTAGCCACAGCATGGAAAATACAAAATGCGCATCCCGGGATTAAGCTAGCTGTGTTGGAAAAAGAATCTGCCATCGCTACACATCAAACGGATCGCAATAGTGGTGTCATTCACTCAGGCATCTACTACAAACCCGGTAGTGCAAAAGCTGTAAACTGCGTAAAAGGATATAGCATGTTGCTGAACTTTTGCAGGGAGTATGAAATTCCTTTTGAGCTTTGTGGAAAGATCATCATCGCGGGAGATGAAAAACAAATACCTACACTCGAAGGCATCTACAAGCGCGGCATAGAAAACGGGTTGCAGGGCATCCGGATGATCGATGCGATTGAGGCGAAAGAAATAGAACCTTTCTGTCATGCTGTAAAAGGTATATGGGTTCCACAGGCTGGCATTATTGATTACCGGACAGTAGCCCAGAAACTGGCTGAACTTATTCAAGCGCAAGGTGGAGAAATCATCACAAGCTTTGAAGTAAAAGGAATTATTGAAAGTAAAGATTCTATTCAATTAGAAAGTGCTAACAGAAAGGTGGTCAGTCGCATGGCCATTGGTTGTGCAGGATTATACGCAGATCGTCTTGCCAGACTGGCTGGTGCTGAAGCACCTCATAAAATTGTTCCTTTCAGAGGTGAGTTTTACGCGCTGCGTCCTGAGGCAACATATTTAGTGAAGGGCCTTATATACCCGGTACCGGATGTTAATTTCCCGTTCCTTGGTGTTCATCTGACCAAACGCATCGGAGGAGGAATTGAAGCCGGGCCGAATGCCGTACTAGCATTTCGCAGGGAAGGGTATAAACATTTTGACATACATATTGGCGAATTGACAGAAGCGCTGAGGTATAGTGGTTTTCAGCAACTGGCTATGAAACACTGGCGTAAAGGATTGGATGAAATGCACAGGTCCTTTTCCAGCAAGGCCTTTCTCAAAAGTCTCCAGGTGCTTGTGCCATCACTTCGTATGGAAGATATCAAGCGCAGCAGGACTGGTGTCAGGGCGCAGGCTCTGGATAAAAGCGGGAATCTAGTGGATGATTATGTGATCCTCCGTCAGGAGCGGATGATCCACCTTTGTAATGCACCGAGTCCTGCGGCGACATCATGCTTGTCTATTGGGGAGTATGTGGCGGGGATGATAAAGTAGAATGCCGCGGTCATCTGAATTGTTTACTTTTACTTTTAATGAACTCACGAAAAGCTATCTCCCTTCTGGCATGTCACCTATTACTTGTTTTAGGAATACAGGCACAGGATATTCAACTCCATTCCGGAAATAAAACCAAGACCTTCAAAGCTGGCACTTTCGTGGAGGTAGTACAACCGGCATCAGGTACTGTCCCATGTGAAAAATGCAGTCACAATATTTTGAGCGGAAAACTGATTTCATATCAACATGGCGCACTGACCATGACCGTAAATGAAAAGAAGGAAGTGCTGGTCACTGATGGAAAAACGCTCGGATTCCGGGAAACGAGTTATGCCGATGACATGCCACTCGCCAACATAGAGATACCGAAGTCAGATATACTATCCATTGCACAAAGAGGTAAAAAAAAGTTGAAGTCCATCAACACCGGTATGACCATTGCCACGATCATTGGGGTTGTGGGATTAGGTCATTTGGCCTCAATACCCCTTGCAGGTGAAAATGGGGACTTACTGGCCGTCGTAGGGGCTGCTGAGTTGGTCGGGGCCTTAATCCTGGGGGTGAGCTCTACGCCTAAAACCTTTATCACACATATTGATTGTCCTGACAAGCCAAAAAGTTCAGCTGAAATATGGAATTGGGAGTAATTCCCGATCTTTGCGCTCCTCTCATTGAATTTTAGAACTTTTTCAGGTTTTTCTTATTTATAACATTATGGAATCCACCACAGCAACAAAAAATCCGGTACTCATCTACACCGAACAAACCCCTAATCCTGAGTCACTTAAGTTTGTGACCAACAAGATGCTCTATGCAGGTACAGCTGATTTTCGCTCAAGGGAGCTGGCGGATGAATATTCCCCACTGGCAATAGCCCTTTTTGATCTTCCTTATATCAAATCGGTCTATATCTGCAACAACTTCATCACCCTGACCAAGGAACTTAACTATGCCTGGGAAGATGTGATGATCCGCACGAAGGATTTTATCAAAAACTATATCGCCGAAGAAAAACCGATTATCCTGGATGGTTTTGCAGAAGCCATGGCTGCTCAGGAAGATAAGCGGATGGCGGAAACCAATTACAGCGATGATGATGGCGAATTGGTGAAACGTATTCGTGAGCTCATTGATACACATGTCAAACCGGCGGTAGAAATGGATGGCGGTAATATCGAATTCAAATCATTCCATAATGGCATCGTCACGCTCATCATGCAAGGTGCCTGCAGCGGTTGCCCATCAAGTACGGTTACGCTCAAGTCCGGCATTGAAGCTATGCTCAAACGTATGGTGCCACAGGTGAAAGAAGTGGTGCAGGAAATGGCATAGGGAATAGGGAATAGGGCATAGGGCATAGGGCATGGAGCATGGAGCATGGAGCATGGAGCATAGAGCAGAGTAAACCATAAGCAAAAAACATGGCTGCAAACCATGAATTGAATTGCCACGGGCTTTCAAACCGTGGCGCTCATGGGCATTTAGCAGAGAGCAGAGTAAACCATAAGCAAAAAACATGGCTGCAAGCCATGAATTGAATTGCCACGGCTTTCAAACCGTGGCGCTCATGGGCATTTAGCAGAGAGCAAAGGGCGCTTAATTGCATACCATCAAGGACGGTTTTCCATTATCTTCATTGAGCTAGATTTTTGATTTTTAATTATCAACAGAAGATCTGTCTCCAGACGGTCTCTATGCTCTATGCCCTATGCTCTATGCTAACTTACTCCACTGACATCATCAGTTCAAAGTATTGAACAGATGAACAGTAAATAAATGCTTCCGCAAATTTAAATTCCTTTTTGTACATAGCTGCACGGTAGCGATTGAGACTTAATGCAGCATCGAGATAATCCATTTCCTTTAACTGGCTTTCGTGCTCCAGCAAGGCATTACGTTTGTCTTCAATGACAGTGGTTATATTCACCAGTCT
>JBBRDL010000083.1:0-17987 GCA_038203965.1 Chitinophagales bacterium
CAGGGGGCAGGGAGTAAGGAGCAGGGAACAGGGAACATCGAAGGAAGAAGGAAGAAGGAGCAGGTCGAAGCGCAGCGTAGATCCCGCTCGCTGCGTAGCCGAAAAGCGGGAGAGCAGGGAACAAGGGGCAGGGAGCAAGGAACAGGGAGCAGGGAGTAAGGAGTAAGGAGTAAGGAGTAAGGAGTAGTGGAAATTTTCAACTAGCAGCCTGAACTATTAACCCCGGGGTTTTCGGAACCATGTTGCTGAAAGCAACGATGTGGAGGAACACAGGGGAGACAGATTTTGTAAAAAAATCTGGACGGGGCAGGGGGCAGGGAGCAAGGAGCAGGGAGCTTGGAGGATGGATCATGAGGCGTGAGTCATTCGCAGACGCATGATGCTCGTTTTTTTTTGCAGGCGCAGCCTGCACTTTTCGGCTGTTTTTTTTTCAAAAAAACAGCCGATGTCGGTAGCCTCCGGCTACTGATGGATAAATCATAGATATCATACTCTATTTCGAATCTGTGTCAGTAGCCCCCGAGTACGGAGGTTTATCCTACGCCCAACTTTGTTTTTTCTCAGTGAGACGCCTCATCCCAGGTGACCACGACCTTCCCAATAGATTTTCTGTCTTCCATAAAAGCGTGGGCCTGAGCAAGTTCGTTTTGGGAGAAAACTTTTCCGACATGAGGTTTTAGTATTCCGTCTTTATACAATTGAGCGACACCTTTAAAAGAGGTGGAAAGCATATCAGGTCTGTAGTCGGCGATCTTGAGCATATTGACACCGATGAGGCTTTGTGATTTTCCAAGAAAAGAAATCGGTGAAAACATTCCAAATCCTACACCTAATCTGATCAGCGGGATGATGCCTTTCTTGCCTGACAAAGCAGCAGCGCCTAATGTTACGATCCGGCCTCCATGTGCTAGGATTGATTTTCCTTTTTTGACAGATGATCCGCCTATGTTGTCAAAGATGACATCAACTTTACCATCAAGCTGTTGGCTGACATATTCGAGGTAAGAAACCTGTTGATGATCTATGATATGCTGCACGCCTAAATTTTTCAGATACGCAGCTTTCTCCTTACCACCTGCCACACCAATCACCTGACAACCTTTCCAAAGTGCAATCTGGATTAAAGCTGTTCCTAATCCTCCCGCAGCAGCATGAATCAATACTTTCTCTTCAGGCAGAAGGGTCTGGGAAAGAATCGCAGCATGATACGCGGTGACACATTGTGTTGATAAAGCACACCCGATTCCAATAGGAGCATCGATAGGCAGATGACTTACGGCTGATGCCTGGGTAACGGCATACTGTGCATAGCCTCCAAAACGAGTCAATGCAAAAACTTTGTCTCCTTTTTTAAATGCAGTGACATCATCGGCTACCTCATCAATCCAACCTTCCACATCATATCCGATGACACATGGAAGCGGTGGGCACTCCCTGTATAATCCCTGGCGAGCCATTATATCTGCGTAATTGAGTCCAAATGCAGCTACTTTGATCCGTACCTGTCCAGACCCGATTTGTGGCAGAGCTGATTCGCGTATTTCGAACGAACCGGATGGCGTGCTGTTTCTGACTAGAACATGGGCTAACATAACTTCTCTCAGTTTATGACCGGACTATTGTCACAGCCGGTTGGTGACGGAATTCACTTTTGTACAATGTACCTATTCTTTATGCTATTGACATCAAACAGAATAACCCCAACAAAAAGTTTTTATTGGTCATATCATATGTAAAGGAGACCCAAAATGCCTAGCCTATTGCTGTCTGAAGTAGTTATTAAAATTTTCTAATAACCCCATCCACGCTGGCCTTTCGAGCCGCAAACTCCAATTATTAAATACCTTTGTGACTCATTAAAATTCATTGAATGAATAGCCGAATACTCCTCCCCTTGGCCGCTCTCCTTTTAGGCGCTTTTGCCTGCAAGAAATCTGCTTTTGACAATACCCTTTGTGCTGATACTTCGCTGATCCACAAATCCGTAGATAAAACTACAGAAATTATCGTCTCAGATATTTTTTCTCCGGTAGTAGCAGCCCGGATCTATGCTTATGCTAATATCGCACTTTATGAAACCGTGAGGCAGGGAGAGAAGAAATATGTATCTCTGGCAGGACAGGTTCGTGGGCTTGAAGAAGTTCCTGCACTTCCCGAAGGGGATCGCATCGACATCAATGTAGCTGGCATCCACGCTTACACTACGGTGGCAAAAGCACTTATTTTCTCGGAATTTGAGATGGAAAATTTCAGGCAAGGTATTTATGCAGACCTGAAAGCCAAAGGACTACCCGAGGATGTATTTGAAGCATCAATAGCCTATGGACAAACTGTAGCTGATCACATACTTGAATGGTCTAAAAAAGATAACTATGCTCAGACTCGGAGCTCTCCAAAATATACCGTCAACGGCGAGTTAGGCAGATGGCAGCCAACACCCCCTGCTTTTATAGAAGCCATCGAGCCTCATTGGAGGGATATACGGTCTCTGACCCTTGATAGTGCAAACCAGTTTGCACCGTTATCCCCTCCTCCGTTCAGTACCGACAAAAACTCAACATTTTACAAGGAAGCGATGGCCACATACTATGCCATTGATTCAAGCAAAGAAGAAAGACTTGAAATTGCCAATTTCTGGGATTGCAATCCTTACGTGATGCATCAGCAAGGGCACCTGATGATGGCCACTAAAAAAATTACTCCGGGAGGTCATTGGATGGGCATCGTTGGTTTAGCAACGCGTAAAAAAGGTCTAGATATGGTAGGTACTGCCGAAGCTTATGCCTTGGTTTCTATAGGATTATTTGACGGCTTCATCAGTTGCTGGGATGAAAAATACCGGACAAATGTCATTCGTCCTGAAACCTATATCAATCGATTTATAGATCCTGACTGGTCACCTGCACTACAGACACCACCATTTCCGGAGCATACCAGTGGTCATAGCGTGATATCTACAGCTTCTGCTGTCATTCTTACACATTTGTTGGGTGAGAATTTTGCCTTTGCAGATAGCACGGAAGTACCTTATGACCTTCCTGTGCGATCATTCAATTCTTTTGAAGAGGCTGCCGAGGAAGCTTGTATCAGCCGGTTCTACGGCGGTATTCACTACATGCCAGCTATAACTTATGGTGTGGAGCAAGGGCAAAAGGTCGGTGAACATGTATTGGCTAGGGTGGATACCCGAGCTAAGTGAAAAATGATGGTTCGACTACGCTCACCAACCGGATAAATGAAAAGCTATGCGCTGAGGCAGTTGAAGCATGAAAAGTGAGAAGTTAGAAGTTTTCAGGTATTGAGATGGTGGGCTTTTAAAAAATATAAAAAGCGAATTTCTAAAAGAAATTTCGGAGAAGGCTATCTTTTCCTGGCAGCGTAGAAAGATTTTACTACGCTCAATTCATTAGCATTTTTAGCAGGTGGTCTTGGCATCCTTGATTGCAAGATTATCTTTGCAATTCAAATCTTAGATCATGAACTTCAGAATCGAAAAAGACAGCATAGGCAATGTCAATGTGCCGGCTGATGTATATTGGGGCGCTCAGACACAACGCAGTAAAGACAACTTCAAGATTGGTGGCCAGTTGATGCCCTGGGAGATCATCAGGGCCTTTGCTATCCTCAAAAAAGCGGCTGCACTCACCAACATGGATCTCGGCGTATTGCCTCAGCCAAAGGCCAAGCTGATCGGAAAGGTCTGTGATGAAATACTCAAAGGGCAATTGGATGATCATTTTCCACTGGTCGTGTGGCAGACCGGTTCGGGTACACAATCCAACATGAACCTTAACGAGGTGATCGCCAACAGGGGACATGTCATCAAAGGCGGCAAACTTGATGACGCTAAAAAATACCTTCACCCCAATGATGATGTCAACAAATCGCAATCATCGAATGATACATTTCCTACCGCGATGAGCATTGCCGCGTACAGTTATCTGGTAGAGCATACCATTCCGTCATTGGAATTACTTCATGCTGCACTTGATGCAAAAGCAAAAGCATTCAAACCCATCGTCAAAATAGGACGCACGCACCTGATGGATGCTACCCCACTCACACTCGGTCAGGAATTCAGCGGATATGCTTCACAGGTAGAGCATGGTATCAAGGCCGTTAAAAATACACTCGCTCATCTCACTGAACTGGCGCTTGGCGGTACGGCTGTGGGTACCGGATTAAATGCCCCAAAAGGATATGACAAAAAAGTGGCTAAAAAAATAGCTGAACTCACCGGTCATCCGTTTATCACAGCAAAAAATAAATTTGAATCACTTGCAGCGCATGATGCTATCGTAGAATCACATGGTGCCTTAAAAACAGTCGCTGTATCCCTCAATAAAATAGCAAATGACATCCGCCTGCTGGCCTCCGGTCCTCGCAGCGGCATCGGTGAAATCAATATCCCCTCCAATGAACCCGGCTCCTCCATCATGCCCGGCAAAGTCAATCCAACGCAATCAGAAGCCGTGACCATGGCCATGGCACAAGTGCTCGGTAATGACGTAGCCATCAATGTAGGCGCCATGCAAGGCCATTTTGAACTGAATGTATTCAAGCCCGTCATCATCTTCAACTTTCTTACTTCTGCCAGACTTATAGCAGATGCATGCGTCAGTTTTGTTGAACACTGTGTCGATGGCATTGAACCAAATCTCGCACGCATCAAAATGCATCTCGACAATTCACTGATGCTGGTGACTGCGCTCAATACGCACATCGGCTATGACAAGTCTGCTGAAATAGCGAAAAAAGCGCACAAGGAAAATACGACATTGAAGGAAGCCGCTATTGCACTTGGTTATCTGACGGCAGATCAGTTTGATAAATGGGTGCGGGCGGAAGACATGGTTTAAGTGCAGAATGTTGGCTCGACAAGCTCACCAACCGAGAAATAAAGAGAAAAGAGAAATGCCTGCGCTGAAATGGCTGCGGCGATCAAGGGTAAAGTGTTGGCTTAAGTAGTTAAAGAGTTCAATTGTGATTTACTTGGTCCCTTTAGGGGAGAGAATCCGTAGGATTCGCAGGGGGAAAACTGGCTGCTTGAATCAGGATATCTGTTTCTCCAATAATATATTTCCCACCAGGAGCCTGATCACGGACGACTCTATTAGCTATAAACTCCAGCACAGGCATCCGATCAGTTAAAGGCATTTTAGTGGCTGCCTCCCATTTATCAGTTGCAGGAATACTGATGATAGCTACTGTATCTCCACCGCCAAATTCAAAATAAAAACGAGCGGTCATATCATTACGATAAAAAATCACATACCCTGATCTCCCTTGATTTTCATAGGAAACATTTCCAACATGATTTTCGTCCATTTTATCAAAACCAAGTTTATACCATGCATCGGCAATTACCTGTGCAGGTAGTTTAAAAATTTGTTTAAGCATATCAGATGGGATTTCTGCGGCAATCAGTTTTTGGATTGCTTCGTTCCACACTTCAGATCTGATTTGTTCAAGATTGGCTTTTCGTTGCTCCTCAATACGGATTTCTGAAATTTTATCTGCCTCGCGTATGATGCGGTTGTATTCATCTTTAGCAGCAATCTGCAGATCGATGGCCTTTTCCTGTTCTTTACGTAGATCTGCATTGACCCGGTCTATATTGGCCAATGCCTCTTCCATCGTCTTGCGGAAGACATCTCCTGCCTGGGTATAATCGGGGGCTTCAGCCATATGGTATCAAGACAACAATTGCGTTAAGAGAAGACGGAATTCAATTCCACCTTGGCTTACCAATCACAACGACCAGAAAATAAAGAAGCACCATAAGACCTGGAAACGCTGCAAAAGTAAGGATCCATTTGGCAAGGCTCAAACGATCATGGTCCTTTAGCCAAGATGAACCCAGTAGCACAGCTACAATGATCAAAAGGATCAATAGCCATAGTGCGAAATTACGCTTCGTAATGGACCCATCTTTCAATCCGACAAAAAAGAAATACACTGGAATGAGCGACATGATAGCATTAAAAAACCAAAGAATCCAGAAGTACGTCATAACTGTTGTTTGAGGAATGGATTATTTACTGATTGTCACTAAGGTGATCGGGTTTAGCACTTGTACTGATCCGCATAAAGATAATACCAAAAGACCATTATCAGAAGGCTTGCAAAAAACGGAAGCAAGGTGGCAAAATTAATTCCATCGCACATCACTTCCTATGAGAAAGGCAAAAAACAGGATGAATAAAATAGACGGTATGGCTGTGATGATCAGCAATACCTTCGCGGCCTTCACCTGATTCTTTGTTTTCAACCAGTAGGTCCCTCCGAGGATCAGGCCCACCACCAAAAGGATGATCATCCACATCCACCAATTGTTTGAATCTATCGATCCATCCGCCATACCTTCAAAAAAGAAGTACACCGGGACTAGCGCCATCAGTGCATTAAAAATCCAGAGTATCCAGAAGAAGATCATAAGAAAAAGGGTTAATGGTTAGTGGTTAATGGTTAGTGGCTAATGGTTAGTGGTTAATGGTTAATTTAGTATACAATGCTTTTGGATCCTTTGAGCAGCCAAACAGGAATAAGGCTGTAATGAGTAGGATGGTATATTTCATAACTAAAAGTTTAAGTAACTCTATAAACCCAAATAAAAAATACTGCAGAACAAAAACACAGCATTACTTATAATAAACAAGGTGCCTCAATTTTCCTTTGCAAACCTTTTCCTAATGTAGATAAAAATGGACATCAGAAAGATACCAATGCAAATCAATACTGACAACTTCGCGACCAGGTCACCCCATTTTGTATAAAACGTAATCCTTGTTTCCGGAATAACCTCTCCCTGAATGGCAGTTGCCTCTCCATATTTAGTCGGCTGAATGATCCTGCCTCGAATATCAATAAAACATGAAATACCGGTATTAGCGCTACGCGCAATAGGCCGCCTGTGCTCGATAGCACGCAGTGTTCCAAGTTTGAGATGCTGTATATGTCCAGGAGTCAGATCCCACCACCCATCATTCGTAACAATAAAAAGCGCAGTGGCTCCCTTGCGCACATACCCACCGGTAAAATCTCCATAAATGGACTCATAACAAATAATCGGTGCAACGTTTAAAGGACCTCCTGTAAAAACACCACGATCAGCTTGTTTGGTATGCCCCTCGTATGATCCTCCCAGCTTATCAACAATGGGCTCCAGGAAAAAAAGAAACTCTTTGAATGGAAACATTTCAGGTCCCGGCACCAGTTTAGATTTAAAATAAATCTGGTAATCCTCCTCCCCTGATGTCAACTGAACGGCCGAATTTTGAATATCCCACAATGTCGTATCCCCCTGACTATTGACATGCGTTCTGTAAAGGATACCTTTGAGTTCATCTTTTTCTAAAACCCTGAAAGATGAAATACCTGTGACGAGCCGTAAGTCAGGGAATGAATCTACCATGCTTTGAAATAATCGTATTACTTGATTTTCGCGGAACGAATTAAGACGGACTCCTTCAAAACTTGTCTCCGGATAGACCAGATAACGTGTAGTGCTATCGATATGGTCAAACGATAATTTCAAAAACCGCATCGATTGCTCGCGCTGGGAAACATCAAATTTTTCGTAATGCGGTTCAAAATTCGGTTGCACAATCGTTATGCCGACCGGAGCTGCATCCCCTTCTTCGATCGTATTCCATATCCAGAGTGAAAGGAGGATCGGCACTACAAATAATCCTATGTAGGTAAAAATCAGATTTGGTTTTTTTACCGCCCATCCCGAATAGATTTTATATCCCAGGTAATTGAGCAATAACACCCAAAGTGAACCTCCAAATGCACCAACATATTCATACCATTGGATGGCCCATGGATACTGCGAAAGTGCGTTACCGTGCGCCAGCCATGGCCATGATATATCCCAGAAATGATGTACATACTCAAAGGATATCCAGGTAGAAATAAAGACCAGTATAGACCATCGAGGATGCAACTGATGCCTGAACAGATGGATCAGCATCATCGTCGTAGCCATGAGCGCTGCATTGAGAAAATTGGCTACAATACCTGCAACCAAAGCCGTATTCATCACCCAGAATGTAGTGATCACATTCCATAAGAGAAAGGCATTGTAGGAATAAAGCCAAACTTTACCCGGCCTAATTTTTTGATCGAGTTGAAATATTTCGTTTTCCATTTGAAGCAATGGAATCCATGCTATCAGCACCAGCCATGTCAGATGAGAAGGTGGAAATCCAAGCCCAAGGCAAACGCCGGAAATCGTAGATAAGACGAGCCATCTTTTTTTAACCCTATCTTTTGGAATAAAAATCAACATGCCTGCACCCCAGAAGGCAAGGAGCATGACCAGCGGCCACCATCCCCACAGAGGAAGTTTAAACATTTGCCAGGCGCTATAGGAGCCGGTGAGGAGAAGGAGCACAATGGCTAACACTCTACCCCCGGGATTCTTTACCTCGTTCGTTTCCGCTGTGTTCATCAATGGCTAAAGATATAGGCTATGACGGGATCAATGTTTAAAAAGATAGGGACAGATTTCATTGAATTAACTGATCGCCAACCCGCTTTCATCGGTAGCGGCCTGAACGAAATGCAACTGACCATCATCGGATTCAGCCATGAGGATCATACCCTGTGATTCTACACCTCGTATTTTGCGTGGCTCAAGATTGGCCAGGATGACCACATGTTTCCCTGGAAGATCTTCAGGCTTATAATGTTTTGCAATACCACTGACTACAGTACGTTGTACGCCATTGACGTCCAACGTTAGCTTTAACAATTTATCCGCTTTTGGAACACTCTCTGCAGTAAGGATTTTTGCTGTACGTATATCTAATTTTGAAAAGTCATCGTAGGAAATGGCCGGCTTTTCAATTGTTGCTGTTTCTTCAACCGAAGACGTGGTGGCTGCAGCGGACATTTCGTGTAGCTTAGCTACCTGTAATTGAATCCACTCATCTTCGATCCTGCTGAAGAGATGCGTTGGTTGATTTAGCGTGTGGCCTACAGGGATTAATTTATCTCCGAGTGATAACGAATCAAGTGTCGTCACCCAAGATCCTTGTTCGACGATTGGTTCTAACGCGAGAATATTTCTCAATCGTGCAGATGCCCCAGGCATAAACGGATGCATCGCGTAACTCAGCGCTCCGAGATATTGAATACAAAGATTGAGCACTGTGACGACTGTCTCCGGTTCTTCTTTAAAAGCTTTCCATGGTTCATTAAACTGAAGGAGCTGGTTACCTGCGGTAGCGATATCCAGCATTGCTTTTAGTCCTGCTCTGAAATCACACTTTGATATGGCATCCTGCACGCCCCACATCCGATCAAAAAGATCCATCATCTCTACTTCATGCCATGAGGCTTCGTCATCACCTCGTGTTCCTACGATCGGAGTGTCTTCATCAAACTCAGGAACTTTACCATCGCAGAATTTATGTGTGAGGACGACGACGCGTTGTACAAAATTGGCGAGCGTACCGACCAGATCTGCATTCACATCGGATTGATATCCTTTCCATGTGAATTCAGCGTCCTTTTGTTCCGGCATATTTTTAGTGAGCACATACCTTAACGCATCAACCTGATCCGGATTTTCATTTAAAAACTCATGTACCCATATCGCCCAGTTACGTGAGGTTGAGATTTTTTGTTCTTCGAGATTGAGGAACTGATTGGCCGGGACATTCACCGGCAGATTATACTGACCATGTGCTTTAAGAATCGCCGGGAAGATCAGGCAATGAAAAACGATATTGTCTTTGCCGATAAAATGGATGAGGGCGGATTCTGGGTCCTGCCAGTAGGCTTTCCAGTCTTTTCCGTTATCTGCGGCCCATTGTTTTGTGGCAGACACATAACCTATTGGTGCATCCATCCAGACATACAATTTCTTACCTGCTGAGCCTGGAATTTCCTGAGGCACGTCTACGCCCCAATCAAGGTCTCGCGTCATAGCGCGAGGTTGAAGACCGCCATCGAGCCATGATTTGCATTGACCGATCACATGTGATTTCCATTCGGCAGGATCGTGGTGTTCTGCACCATCGAGCATACCTTTCTCTACATAATCACGTAACCATTCTTCATACTTATCGAGTGGAAGATACCAGTGTGTGGTTCTTCTTAATTCGGGTTTAGTACCTGTTATCGTTGAAACCGGATTGATCAATTCAAGCGGACTCAGTGATGACCCGCAGCGTTCGCATTGATCTCCGTACGCATCCGGGTTGCTGCATTTGGGGCATGTGCCTTTGATGTAGCGGTCAGCGAGAAACTTGCCTGCTTGGTTGTCATAATATTGTTCGGATTCTTCTTCAACAAACTGTCCTTGCGCATAGAGTGATCTGAAAAATTCCTGGGCGGTTTCATGGTGCAATGCGGAAGACGTCCTGTGATAAATATCAAAAGAGATGCCTGCTTTCTGGAAAGTGTCTTTGAAGAGATCGTGATACTTGTCAATGATAGCCTGCGGGGTGGAATTGTCCTTGAGGGCGCGAATGGTTATGGCGGCGCCATGTTCGTCAGAGCCACAAATAAAGGCTACATCCTTATCGAGCATGCGAAGCATCCTGACGTATATATCGGCAGGGAGGTAAGCTCCTGTAAGATGTCCTATATGGAGAGGACCATTGGCATAGGGCAATGCCGATGTCACGAGATATCGCTGGGGGGGATGGATCATAATTTGTGCAATCGTGGGGCGAAGGTAGGAAAAATCGGTCAACGGGAAACGGTGGAAGGGCAAAACGGCGGAAGGGCGGAAGCGGAGGTCAGAACTGATGAATTGAAAATTGAGGATAGGGAATTGAGAATTAATAAATTACGAATTGTTCAATTAAGAATTACGACCTTCAATAAAGGGGATAAGACAATTGATAAGGGTAAAAGGTGAACCGGAGAATGAATTGCCTCAGCGCCGTCAATCTGCAATTCATAAGGTAAGTCTGACATTTAAAACACTAAATTTCGAAAATGAAATATAGGCTCTATCTGTTGTTCTTTTTAGGATGTTTCGCTAAAGAAACAAATGCACAAGTTGGGTTTTTGAATTCAACCTATACCTGGACAGAAGTGCATTATTACATGATAGGATCTCAATGTTTTAAATATACCATGTCTGCGGAACCTACCATATTCAATGACAAGACCTATTTTGAAATGCTATACACACTAATCCCGGATGAGGAACCCTGGAGATCATTCTGAATTTTTTTTTCGCTATGAGGATCAAAAGCTTTATCAAGGCTACGCTGAAGAAGAATTCCTTGTGTTTGACTATTCTCTTCAGGTTAATGACACTCTCTTCCCAGGGATAGGGCCGGTTTACGTCGTCACGGGTATTGATTCAGTTTTATTAACAAATGGTGAATCACGAAAACGGATGATCACACAGTGTGTAGCTGGAGCATGGGGTGATACCCCCATATACTGGATCGAAGGATTCCCCAGTTCTGCAGGTTTGCAAAACATTTATGAAATCTGTGCAGCTGATGCAGGTAGTGCGCTTTTATGTGTATTGGAAAACGGAGAACATCTGTATTCAAACCCTGATTTAGATTCGTGTTGGTATTTGCCGGTAGCTACAACAGAAATCGCATTTACTAACATCAGCATATCCCCCAATCCAGTTGAGCGCTGGCTAACCATTTCTGATCCTGATCAAAAAGTAGCTGAGGTCAGTATAAGCAATCTTCTCGGTCAGCTTGTTTATAAAGGATCAGAATTAAATATTAATGTTGATCATATTCCTCAGGGATACTACCTGGTTTCTATATTCCCTAAGGATGGCCATGTGAAGACTGAGAAAATACTTCGATTATATATTATTATTTCCTTTTCACCTCCTCATGCCTAAAGCAAGTGACGACGTGGTCATTGTACATCCCAACTGCTTGCATAAAAGCATACACGATGGTAGGACCTACAAAAGTAAAACCTCGTTTCTTAAGGTCTTTGCTGAGCGCATCACTGACAGGTGAAGTGGCCTGGAAATCCTTTTCAGAGCGCAGTTTATTTACTATAGGTTTGCCATCTACGAACGACCATAGATGTTGGCTGAAATCGAGGCCCTGGTCTTGCATATCAAGAAAAGCTCTGGCGTTTGTGCGGGCGGCAAAAACTTTAAGGCGATTGCGGATGATACGTTCGTCGAGGAGGATTTTTTCAAGTTTTTTATCGGTATAGCGTGCTACTTTTTCGGGATCGAGATTATCGAAGACGGCCATGTACCCTTCCTGGCGGCGCAGGATAGTGATCCAGCTGAGGCCGGCTTGGGCACCGTCGAGGATGAGTTTGGCGAAGAGGGCTTTGCTATCAAACTCGGGAACACCCCAGACATTATCATGATAACTCACATACACGGGATCGGTTCCGCACCAGTGGCAGCGGGTGACTTCTTTGGATTTCATGGGGGGAAGGTAAGGAGATTCGGTTTTTTCAATGCGCATAGAAACGATGCGGTGGATATTTCGACTAAATATATTTCGTACAAATACGTATTACACCCCCTCCTAAAACACCTCTCCCTATCACTCCATAATCTCCACAATCCCCCCATCCCGACAATCAATCGTCCCCAGATTATTCACATTCCCTGATCCATCCGTCAATACCCGCAAGACACCATGAACAACGATCACGCCCTCATTGACCACAGACCCATTGATGATCAAGGTCGACCCCACAGGGATGGTCATTACAGCCCCTTCTTTTAAACTCAAAGCTCCAATAATGGTCGTTCCCGTATCCAGATGAACACAGGATACCTCAGGACATGCACAAGAATTTACCCTAACTGTATCCGTCACATCCGGCAATGTTCCGAACAACCAGTTCGAAGTCTCATTCCATAGCCCATTCGCTCTTCCAAGCCATATATGATCTGTCGGCGCGACAGGCGTAGGAATGGTATCACCATAATACTCCAGGATTTCTTCATCAGTGACCTGACCTAAATTCAACAAATTCAATCCCTCCCATTCAACAGGCATAGCCGTCTCCTGCAAGTCAAGAAAGTCGTAACGCGTGATGACATCCGGAGCAAAAGGAAGACCAGGATTCCCACTCGGATCCGGATCAAGATCTTCGTTGAGAACATGACTGTTGTGAAACGTGTTGACGTAAGTCGATGCCTTATCCCAGTCAGTATACGTCACCATCCCCACTTGAATACTATCCTGCAGGTCATCCCGAAAATACCTGCGATGTACAACCCAGTCCTCATCGGGAAATCTGTATAGAATCAGAACATAAGGATATATCCTGACTAACCTTATATCAGCTGTATTGGTATCAATCGCGGAAAGATTAAGTTCAGAGCTGCTATTGATTGTTGACTTGACTTCAAAATGTGGCGCCGGACATCCGGAGCATGATGGATGATTGTTTGCACCCTGACCGAGCGAAAGAAATACATAATCTTCCTCATCTGGCTGCCACCCGGCAAGGCCATTGGAAAACGATTTTCGATTCCTGACCATTAATCCCCCAAGACTATAAGCGGAACCAGGAATATCATTACTTGCCCGATTGGTCACCGTGATATTGCCCGTCAACACAAAATCTCCTTGCGTATATTTATAAAATAGAGGCCCACGCCAGTCGGCATACCATGTCACCGTATAAGGCATCATCGTGAAATAGCCAGGATAGGTCAGGCTATTATCATGAATTTCCAATGATTGAATATTCCAACCCTCCGTCACCTGAACATCCATCCATTGATCAATAGCGCAAATGTCATCAAAATGGTCGATCCATTGGGCCCGACCAGAACCAAATGTCAGCAGGACAATGAAGCCCATAAACAACTTTTTAACCGATCTTCTCACGCTTACGAAAGTACAAATGGTTTCACTTCCTCTCTGACCTATATGATAATCAGCGTGTTTGATCTTACAACCGGTCAGATTGAATTGAAATACTGAATGTCCTACCCTCTCAGGTCTACCTGTCTCTCCTCCCAAAACCGTACTTTTGAAGAAAAAAAGATGCCCATTTATCATAAACTCGGAACAATCCCACAAAAAAGGCACACCATTTTTGAAAAGCCGGGCGGCGGCATTCATTATGAACAACTCTTTGGTACCGTGGGATTTGATGGCATGTCATCTTTGCTTTACCATCTTCATCGGCCGACCCAGGTCCGCAGTGTTGCTGAACCCATCAATGTAATGCCCAAGATCGCGGTGGAACGCAATATGAAAGCCAGGTTGCTCCAGGGATTTAATATTCCCAAAGCAGAGGATTGGTTGGATTCAAGACATCCTCTACTGATTAATAAAGACATTCATATCGGTCTGGCTGCCCCCACTAAATCATTGTCCTCCTATTTTTATAAAAATGCGGATGCCGATGAAATGCTTTTCGTTCATCGCGGCACCGGCACTTTACGCACTTTCCTGGGTAATATTCCATTTGAATATGGCGACTACCTGATTATTCCAAGAGGCATGATTTACCAGATTGATTTTGATACAACAGACAATCGTCTATTGTACGCTGAATCCTTTCATCCTATTTACACACCCAAACGTTATCGCAACTGGTTTGGTCAGTTACTGGAGCATTCGCCTTACTGTGAGCGAGATTTAAAATTACCTTCTAATCTAGAGACCTTTGATGAGAAGGGTGATTTTCTGATTAAAATTAAAAAGCAAGGCTACCTGCATGAAATGGTATATGCTACGCATCCTTTTGATGTAGTTGGCTGGGATGGATATAACTTCCCTTACGCATTTTCAATACACAATTTTGAACCTATTACCGGCAGAGTGCATCAACCACCACCGGTGCACCAAACCTTTGAGGCGAAAGCTTTTGTGATATGTTCATTTTGCCCTCGCTTGTACGATTATCATCCTAAATCGATTCCGGCACCATACAATCACAGCAATATAGATTCTGATGAAGTCCTTTACTATGTGGATGGTGATTTTATGAGTCGCAATAATATCGAACTAGGTCACATCACACTCCACCCTTCCGGTATTCCACACGGACCTGCTCCCGGAGCCTACGAGCGAAGTATTGGGCAGACTTCCACTGAAGAACTCGCTGTCATGATAGATACGTTTGCACCCCTTATGGTGACGGAACATGCCCTGAAGATTGATGACGGGAAGTATTTTCAGTCTTGGTTGGAGTAGCAAGGAGCAGGGAGCAAGGAGCAAGGAGCAGATCGGAGCGCAGCGGAGATCCCGCCCCGTTAGGGCAGCGGGAGGGCATAGGGCATAGAGCATAGAGCATAGGGCAATGAGCAATAGGAGCTGGACGATGGGCACGCATGAAAAATTAACTCCGTGCTCTCCTTGTACGCTGTGCGAAATAAAGTGATACTTCAGTTGAAAACAAAAAATAAATACCTAAGATGAAATCGTGGATAGAGATACCGGAAAATTCAGATTTTTCAATTTATAACATACCTTTTGGAATTGGGTCGCATACCGGTGTTCCTTATGTATGTACCAGAGTTGGAGATCAGGTGCTTGATCTATATCGTCTTGCACAGACAGGATTATTTAAAGGGTTAGTTGAAGATATTGAAGTATTCAACCAGCCATCGCTGAATGCATTTATTGCACTAGGGAAACCGGTGACTAATGAAGTGCGGTTGCGTTTGCAGGAAACACTATCCAATACAAATTCTCCGCTTAAAAATTTACCAGCCCTTTTCATGCATTACCACTCAGTCAGGATGCATCTCCCTGTGGCTATCGGAGATTACACTGATTTTTATTCAAGCATCGAACATGCCACTAATGTGGGTAAGATGTTTCGCGATCCTGAAAATGCATTGCTGCCCAACTGGCGTCATCTGCCTATAGGATATCATGGGAGAGCTTCATCAATCGTCATCAGCGGCACAAAGGTTCGTCGCCCAAAAGGACAAACGAAACCAAAGGATTCCGATCAACCAGTCTTTGGACCGACACAGCGCCTGGATTTTGAACTGGAAATGGGTTTTGTGATCGGAAAAGAAACCAAGGTAGGGGACACTATTTCTACAGCTAATGCAGAAGATCACATTTTTGGTCTTGTACTTTTTAATGATTGGTCTGCACGCGATATCCAGCAATGGGAATATGTACCATTGGGTCCATTTCTCGCTAAAAATTTTGCTTCCGGTATTGCTCCATGGATCGTTACATTAGAAGCACTTGAGCCATATAAGGTGAATGGTCCTGAACAACATCCAACAGTCCTACCCTATCTTCAATATACAGGTATAAAAAATTATGATATCGAACTCGAAGTCGTATTGACACCTGACAACAGCGAGCCTGCAGTCATTTCAAATTCCAATTTTCGATACATGTATTGGAACATGTGTCAGCAGCTTGCCCACCACACGAGTAATGGTTGCAATGTTCGGGTCGGCGATCTGATGGCTTCCGGAACCATCAGCGGACCGGATAAAGAATCCCTTGGTTCGATGCTGGAAATGTCAGAAGGAGGGAAAAACCCGGTCTTCCTACCCAATGGCCAAAAAAGATCCTTTATTGAAGATGGGGATACCATCACGCTGAGGGGATGGGCAGAAAAAAATGGACAACGTGTTGGCTTTGGGGAGGTCTACAACACTATTGAGCCTGCTTAAACTATCCATCAACTCATTCTGGCGTATATTTACACCAGCAACTTAAAGCATTCAGGATTATGTCAGTAACAGCACAAAAAGAAGCTCCAGGCCAGGCCGTCGCGGAAGATTTTCTGCCCTTAAATGGTACAGACTATGTCGAATTGTATGTCAGCAATTCAAAACAGGCGGCTCACTATTATAAAACCGCCTTTGGCTTCCAGGACCTGGCGTATAAAGGACTAGAAACCGGTGATAAAAATTATGAATCCTACGTTCTCGCTCAAGATAAAATTCGATTGGTGCTCACCTCACCACTGCATAGCAACAGTGAAATAGGTAAGCATATCGACAAACACGGAGATGGTGTCAAGGTGATTGCTCTATGGGTTGATGATGCCACAGATGCATGGCATCAAACCACTTCCCGTGGCGCTATCTCTTTTATGGAACCAACTGTAGAAGAAGATCAGTTTGGTCGCGTGGTCAGATCCGGTATCCATACCTATGGCGAAGTCGTCCACATTTTTGTCGAGCGCAAAGATTATAAAGGCATTTTTCTGCCTGGGTTTGTTAAATGGGAAACGGAATACAAACCAACTGCCGTGGGTCTTAAATTCGTCGACCACATGGTAGGTAATGTTGCGCTGGGTAGGATGAACTACTGGGTAAAATTTTATGAAGATGTCATGGGCTTCCGTAACATCCTCACCTTTGATGATAAAGAAATATCCACCGAATACACTGCGCTGATGAGTAAAGTGATGAGTAGTGGAAATGGATTCATCAAGTTTCCAATCAACGAACCTGCTGCCGGCAAGAAAAAATCCCAGGTAGAGGAATATCTGGATTTCTATGAAGATGAAGGTGTACAACACCTGGCTGTAGCAACAGATGATATCGTTGATACAGTCCGCAAACTTCGTTCACGAGGTGTTGAGTTTTTGAGAGTCCCCTCAACGTATTATGATTCTATCCTGGACCGCGTCGGAAAAATTGATGAAGACCTGGCGCCCCTCAGTGAACTAGGTATCCTCATCGACAGAGATGACGAAGGATATCTGCTTCAACTTTTTACCAAACCAGTTCAATCAAGACCCACCATGTTTTTCGAAATCATCCAGCGCAAAGGAGCCAAATCTTTTGGTAAAGGAAATTTTAAAGCATTGTTTGAAGCGATTGAAAGAGAGCAGGAACTACGTGGGACGTTGTAGAAAAGAGAAGAGCATTGTGCAGACGCCAGACTTCAGACTCGCAGACGCCAGACTAGAGACTTGCTGGTACGAAGCAGCCTCCGGCTGCATGACCCACTCACGCCTCCCGTCTCCCGTCTCCCGTCTCCCGTCTCCCGTCTCCCGTCTCCCGTCTCCCGTCTCCCGTCTCCCGTCTCCCGTCTCCCGTCTCCCGTCTCCCGTCTCCCGTCTCC
>JBBRDL010000084.1:0-17710 GCA_038203965.1 Chitinophagales bacterium
GGGTTTTGAGAAAGGGTAGGATTGAGATCAAGTTCTGTCTGTGGTATTGGAAAGACTTCATTTTTGCCGGTTACAAAATCATCTACGACATCTGCAGCGATGCCCCATCTGACCAGATCAAAGAAGCGATGCATTTCAAAACCAAGTTCTACCAGACGCTCATGTCGTATTAGATCAATCAATTCCTGCTGATTGGTATTTGTTATCTCTGGAAGAGCAGTGACCGGATCTGTGGATTGAGCGCGTGCTCTTGCCCTTACTTCTTCGAGTGGAACTAATGCTTCGGCCGTTCTGCCCAGTTCGGCCAGAGCTTCAGCTTCCCACAACAAGACTTCGGCATAACGAATGGCGGTGTAATTAATACCGCCATCAGATTTTTGTGTCACCTCATTCGTATGTTGCAGGTATTTTCTTGGACTGGAACCCGTGGAAGAAAAGGAAGCCTTATAGGTCACCCCAAAATATTCTTCGTTGTGTCGAGCCACTGTAAATTTCAATCTCGGATCATTCACTTCAAAGGCATTGATAAACTCCATACTGACTTCAGCAAAACCATACCCATCCTCCACTTTCTTAGAAAGCCACCATTGATTGAGATAGTTACCTACACCTAGTTCAAGATTTGCATGCTGTATTTCCCATACAGACTCACTATTATTCTGGGTAGAGTCATAAAAATTGTTTCTGTAATCTGCCTGAAGAGAATAAATGCCTAGCGCTTTAATAGCTGTAACCAAACTGAGGACTGAATTATAATCTTCAAGATAGAGATGAGCTTTTGCAGCCAAGCCCAGAGCAGCACCTTTAGTCACCCGACCGATATCACTGCCTCCATACGATACTGGCAACATAGAGGCTGCCAGCTCACAGTCTGATGCTACCTGCACCAATACTTCTGTTTTTGGCGTACGTGTTACCAGCACTTCATCCGGAGATTGTATTTCAAGAATCAGTGGGACATCACCAAATACCTGCACGAGGATAAAGTGATAATAAGCTCTCAGGAAAAGGGCTTCGCCGATAATTCTGTTTTTCAATTCCGCATCTGCATCGACAAGAGGTGTTTTGGAAATCACCGTGTTGGCCTGTACGATTCCGGCATAATTCAGTTTCCAGAAATCATTTATTTCTTGCGTAGCAGCTGTATGCTTCATGATATCAATTTCAATAATCCCCGGACGTGATCCATCGCCACCTGCAAGCGCTTCCTCAGAAGCGAGGGTGCCAAATGTCCAGTAGAAATTGTTATTACTATTACTCATGAGTAAAGGCCTGTATGTGGCATTGACGCCCTGAATCGCATCCTCCGCAGTTTTAAAATAATTGTCTGCATCCAGCCGGCCTAAAGGCTCTTTATCAAGTACATCACTGCATGATGTGCAGAGCAAGACAAAAAGAACAGATGTATATAGGTAGTTTCTCATGTTTTAAAATTTGAGGTTCATGCCTAACAGAACAGTCCGTGGTGCAGGTACAGTACCCCAGTCTATACCGACAGCGAGATCGGATGAAACATTATACCCCCGGGTATCATTGGTGTTGGCCTGTATTTCAGGATCGAGACCTGTGTATTTGGTAAACGTGAAAAGATTTTGCGCGGAGATATATAGACGCAGTTCTTTGATTTTATCGGTTTTCAGCATATTGGTGAAGGTATACCCCAGCGTCACATTTCGCACACGCACATAGGACCCATCTTCTAAAAAGCGTGTGGAGATCCGCCGGTTATTATTGCGGTCGTCAAGACTCACTTTGGGAATAGTTGTATTTGTATTTGTGGGAGTCCATCGGTCCAGGATGGTGGCGTAGCTGTTAAAGCCACGGAGTTGCGTTTCATACGCAAAGTTTCCGTACAAGAAATACACATCATTTCCGAATACCCCTTGTACAAGCGTCGAAAGATCAAAGTTTTTATAGCGAAGGGTCAGATTAAAACCAAGGGTATAATCAGGAAAAGGATTTCCAATATGTGCGCGATCATTATCATTGATCACATTATCTCCATTGAGATCAGCAAACCGGACATCTCCGGGCCTCGTGTCAACGGATTGGAAAGCACTTGCATCGATTTCCTCCTGGCTTTGAAATAGACCCTCCATTTTATAGAGATAAAAGGAACCCAATGGATAACCCGGTTCAGTGCGCGTGATCGGACCATCTGATAAACCAAACCCTCCAAGTAATGGCTCAGTGCCTGCGATGGAAATAACCGTATTTTCTATAGTGGCTATGTTAGCCCCGATTTCATATCGTAACTCACTCAGGTTATTTCGATAACTAATGGCAAACTCCAATCCTTTATTTTCAACAGTACCTGCATTGACATATGGAGGACTGAAAGCACCCGCAGATTGTGGCAATGGCACCCTCACCAGGATATCCTCTGTTGTTTTGATATAATAATCTGCTATGATGGATAACCGATCGTCCCACAGGCTCAGGTCAATTCCAAAATCTGTTTGTGTAGTTGTTTCCCATTTAATGTTTTCATTTCCGGTCTCTACGATTTCAGTTCCGGTGGCTATTTGTTCTCCGAAAGGATATTCGATGATACCTGTTTCCACTAATGAACTATAGGGATAAATACCGATTTCCTGGTTTCCTTGTTGTCCCCAGCTGGCTCTCAGTTTGAGATGAGAGATGAAATCGATGTTGTCAAAGAATGATTCAGTCGACATATTCCATGCCACCGATACGGCAGGGAAAACGGCATATCTGTTTTCTTTTCCAAAACGAGAGGAACCATCACGCCGCACAGAACCACTAATGATATACCGGCTCTTGTAATTATAGCCGGCCTGTGCAAAAAAGGATAAAAGGCCCCATTCGGTTGCAATACCTGATGCATCGATATCCCCGAGTTCCTGCGTTACACTGTTATCGATAAACTGAAAATTCGGATCAGTCAGAAAGTAATTTCTTGCAGAAGCCCCGAGATAATCAGTGCGGTTGTCTATAGCTTCCATTCCCAGCAGCAGACTCACATTGTGTGATCTCGAAGTGCCAATGGATGTTGAATAATCAATGGTATTGTTCCAGATGAGTGTTCGGTCGGTGACGTTGCCACGGCTGAGCGAAGTAGGATCGTATATAGCTGCTGAAAGTCTTTGCTTAAAGATGGTTTCATCCTGAAAAAGAATATCCGCACCTACGTTCGTTCTGAAGGTCAGGTTTTGAAGAATGTTGTATTCAGCAAATACATTTCCAAAAAAACGATAACGTTGAACGGTCCAATCCGTAGCATCGATGAAGGCCAGCGGATTAGCATTGCCATCACCATATAAGGTTGGATCGCCGAGTGGTGCAGACGTGTTGAAGTAATTCCCGTTCTGGTCGTAGATCGGAAAGACGGGCGCAGCTATCAAAGCATACCGTATACCACTCAGCTCATTGCCGGGACCACCACCATCACCTGAGCTGTTGATAACGTCACGATCTGTATACGAAAAGGAAATATTATTCCCAATCTTAAATCGTTTGGTACCTATGTCACCATTAAAGCGAAGCAAGTATTTATCATAACGTTGTTTTCTGAATACGCCTTCCTGGCTTGAATACTCTCCCATTAGATAGAAGCTGCCGTTGTCTCCTCCGCCTGAAGCCGAGAGGGAATAACGTTGAGTCGGTGCTGTGTTGAATACTTCATCAAGCCAGTCCACTTCACCCAACGTATCAAGTATAGCTATATCATATGTATCAAGTTGACGGACTGGATCACGCAAGCTGTTGGCATTGTTGATAGCTTCATTTCGGATCAGGAGATACTCTTTAGTGTTAAGCAGGTCTGGCAGACGGTTGGCATCCTGGAATCCATAATAGGAATCGAAATTGAAAACAGGGACACCTTTTTTTCCCTTTTTAGTGGTGATGACAATCACCCCGTTAGCACTTCGGGATCCGTAAATAGAAGCCGAGGCAGCATCTTTCAATATTTCTATGGACTCAATATCAGAGATCGAAAACATGTTGATGTTACCTGTGGTAGGGACTCCATCTATGATATATAATGGATTGTTGTTTCCTAATGTACCGGCTCCCCGGATGCGGACGGCGATATCATCGCCGGGAGCGCCTGTAGTCTGGGTGACCTGCACGCCGGCAGCTTGTCCCTGAAGGGCCTGATCCAGACCCGAAAGTGGGAGATGATTGATATTTTCTGCTTTGATGGTAGAGATAGCGCTGGATATATTGCTCTTGATTTCTTTTTTGTAACCTATTACCACCACGTCTTCAAGCAGCTGGTTGTCCGACTGGAGAATCACATCTATGGATGTCCTCCCATTTACCTTCGCTTCCTGAGTTATAAATCCGGTATAACTAAATTGCAGAACCGCATTGGCATCAGCCACAATGGAATAGGCCCCATTAAAATCTGTAATCGTACCTACCTGAGTTCCTTTGATCACTACATTGGCTCCAATGAGTGGTTGTTGGTCTTCAGCGGAGATAATGACCCCGGAAATGCTCAGGCTTTGGCCTGAAGCAATGATCGATATCAGAAAAAAAGCTGCCGCCAAATGTATTTTGGCTGCTGTGAGTATAGTTCGAGTCATGCAATTTATTTTAAAACAACCAGACAAACGGAGTCCAGTCAAGCAAAAAGCAATACCAGGTGATAATGTATAGGATAGGTAGGTGAAACTACAAAGAATCAAATCAGAAAATATGTACTTTAAGTGAAAAGAATGGTATTTTTATGAAAATCTGATAAATCATATTTCAATACGTGTTAATATTATGAAAGTATATCAGGAAATCACACCGGTGACAGGAACAGACCTGTTTGTGATACTGGACTCTATAAACAAAGGTTTTGAGTACCCTATTCACAACCATCCGGAATTTGAATTAACCTTGGTTTCGGGAAGTGCAGGAAACCGGATTGTGGGTGATTCCACCCAGCGTTACAAGGAAGAAGATCTCGTGTTGATCGGTCCATATTTGTTTCATAAGTGGGACGATGAGGACAAGCAAGGCACCTCAAAGGACCCTTGCCGTGTGATTACTGTTCAGTTTGACATGCATTTATTTGACAAAGCGCTGCTTGCCAAAAAACCTTTTGCACTGATTCAGGCCTTTCTCATCAGTTCAGGTCGTGGAATCCGCTTTTTTGGGAAGACACTCGGGGAAGCCAAAAAAAAGATGGGGCGATTGACAGGATTGACAGGCGTAGAGAGTGCGACAGAGTTTTTGCTGCTCCTTGATCATTTGTCCAAATCCAGTCAGTTTGAATTTCTAGCCAGTGAAGGATTTAATGTCAACCCGGTTCAGGTCAACAGCAAAAGACTACATGCAGCCTACCAGTACCTGATGAAACATTTTCAGGAAAGTGGTTTAAAGATGTCTGATGTTGCGGGAGAAGTAAACCTAGGCGATTCAGCATTTAGTCACTTTTTTAAAAAAGCGACCAATCGAAGTTTTTCGGAATACCTGATAGCTATGCGCCTCGAACACGCATGTAAGTTGCTGATTGAATCAGATGAACAGATCAGTCGTATTGCTTTTTTATCGGGGTTTAATAACATGGCCAATTTTAACCGCATGTTTAAAAGTGCCCATCAGTGCAGTCCTATGCAGTTCAGGAAAATCTACCAGGAGAAAAGTAAATTTGACTGGAACAAACAAATCACTCCGGGACAATTTGTCCCACCGGGCAATCACGCCGGACCGGGTAATAAACCTCCGCAATATCGTACGCGCATTGTGAGGTCATGAAGCGAAATACAATGACCCTTTTTACAAGGATAGAATATTCCAGTTATGTTTTTATTAAACCGGCTATATATCAGTTGTGCTGTGCTCTGTTGCCTGGCTTCCTGCCGTAGTCAACAGCAGGATGACAACACTTTTGTATTCTGGTCATCAAGTAATCCCGAGGAAATAAAATTTACGAAACAGTATGTAGACCAGTGGAACGAAAGCCATCCGGAAATCCCGTTTTTTTTTCAACCTGTACCGGAAGGACAATCCAGTGAAGAAGTATTATTGGCCGCCGTTGTGGGCAAGACCACGCCTGATATTTACGCCAATATGTGGCAGGGAGATGTAGAAGATTTTGCACGTAGTGGCGTGTTGATCGCGCTTGACACCCTCGATGGGTTTCTGGAATTTTTGTACCAGCGATGTGATTCACAAGTGGTGAGGGAGATCACCTCAACAGATGGTCATATATATCAGGTACCCTGGAAAGTAAATCCCATCATGATGATGTACAATCCAGCAATGTTTCGCGCAGCTGGTGTTGAAGCAGTTCCGACAGATTATTCATCTTATCTCGAAGCAGGAGCCAAAATTAAAATGCACGCAGCCAATGCAAACCTCGGAAACCAATGGCTGGGAATCAGCGAGGTAAACCCGATATGGTGGCAACGATTTTTTAACTTTTTGCCTTTGTATTATGCTTCTTCAAGGGGTGCACCTATAGTAAAAGATGGAAAAGCATTTTTTAATAATGAACATGGTATAGGGGTGTTTGCCTTTTTGCAAAAATTATATGTACGGGATTATTTTCCACGCGAGCAGCAAAAAGGGCAGAGCGATCCTTTCCTTGCCTCCCGCATTGCTTCAACGTTTATAGGTCCCTGGACGATTCAGCAAAATGAACGATTCAAAACCGAAGGATTTGAATATGATTTTATACACATGCCTATCCCGGATAGTATGACCGGTCCGGCCTATTCCTATGGCGATCCAAAGAACATGGTCATCTTCAATACATGTAAAAATCCGCAGGCAGCCTGGCAGTTTTTGCAAACACTGGTGACACCAGAGGCGGATAGAGATTTTCTGGCGCTGTCAGGTCAGTTTCCTCGACGGAAAGACCTGGATTCAAATCCACTTTTTGTGGATTATCTCCAGGCACATCCTAAGTTGATTCCTTTCGCCCGCCAGGCAAAGTATGTGCGTGGAATGGACAATGCTCAATACATGAAAGAGGTGCTTGATATCATCTCACAGGAATATGAAGCGTGTGTTGTCTATGGTCTTAAATCACCTGAAGATGCCATTGCTGCCGCAGCCAAAGCCGTTGACTTACTCTATCTGAATGATTAGCCGGAGATAAATGCACCAAAATAAAACCATATCCTCCTATCTGCTGGTGTCCCCTTACCTGGTACACATCCTTGTGTTTGTGCTCTTTCCGGTTGGTTTTTCATTGTTTCTGAGTTTTCATGAATGGAACATCATCAGCCCGATGGAATATGTCGGCCTTTCCAATTATGAAAAGCTTCTGCAGGATCAGTATTTTTTAAAATCATTACGCAACACACTTGTTTTTCTGGCGATTCACATCCCGCTACAAATTGCGATCGCTTTAGGACTAGCCGTGATCCTCAATCAGAAAGTATGGTTCAGGGCTTTTTTTCGTGGAGCCTTTTTTATGCCCGTTGTCGTATCAGGTGTTGTAGTCACGATTTTATGGCAACAACTTTACGGATATGAAATGGGATCCATCAATCTATTCTTAATGGAGTTGGGGTTTGAAAAAATCGGGTGGCTGACAGATCCGCAATGGGCGATGCCATCTATAGCAATCATGGCCACCTGGAAAAATGTCGGATTGTATATCATTCTTTTTCTCGTTGGACTTCAATCCGTTCCAAAATCCCTGTATGAAGCATCATCCCTGGAAGGGGCAACTCCGTGGCAGCAATTCTGGCATATCACTTTGCCTGTGATCAATCCAACGGTGATCATGGTGATGATCCTGTCCACCATAGGAGGATTCTCCTTATTTATCGAACCCTATGTGATGACAGGCGGCGGCCCTTTGAACAGTACGCTGTCAGCCGTCTTATATATTTATAAGCAAGGTTTCTTTTATTATCACATGGGATATGCCGCAACACTCGGACTTATTCTGGCCCTGATCATCCTATTGGTTGTTTTCTTTCAGCGTATGGTTATCGAAAACAAACAGCCATGAAAAAGATCCTCTTTTATATTCTTCTTGGCCTCTTCGCCTTCGCTTTTTTATATCCGTTTATATGGATGGTGAGTGCATCTCTATCGGAAGAAAGAAGTATCACCAATGTCACACTTTGGCCTGTTTCTTTTACCATTGACCATTATGTCAAGTTGTTTCAGAATATCCCCATCTGGGGTTCGTTTGTCAATAGTGTTTTTGTAGCCACCATAGTCACTTTTGGTGTTTTAGTCTTCAGTTCAATGGCAGGGTATGCCTTAGCCAGGCACAGGTTTAAGGGAAGAAATTTACTTTTCTATTTTCTTCTTTTTACCATGACACTCCCTTTTCAACTCACCTTGATTCCGAATTATATTCTGATGGTGCAGTTCGGGTGGACCAATTCGTTTGCTGCATTGATTGTACCGGGACTTCTGAATGCATTTGCTATCCTTTTATTTCGTCAACATTTCTTGTCTATTCCCCAAGATCTTATTGATGCAGCGAGGATTGACGGATGCAATGAATTCCGGATTCTTTTTCAAATCCTTTGGCCTGTATCCGTGCCGACATTGATTACGGTAGGCATCATCACCTTTATGACCACATGGAATGATGTGTTGTGGCCCATCATTGTGATCCGGGAAGAGAAACTCATGACGATGCCTCAATTGGTCACGTTGTTTGCTGTGGGAGGAAGATCCATGGGGCAGATCGGAATGAAACTCGCCAGCGCAACATTGCTAGCACTACCTATCATTATTGCTTACCTGATATTTCAAAAACATTTTATTCAGAGTATGGCCGCATCCGGTCAAAAAGAATAACTGATACAACCAACTTATGCTTTTACAACGACTACCTCAACACTTTGATGCCGATCCGAAAAAGGTCATTCTCCTATATCTGGATCCTGGACAATCCGATCGCCTGACACGCTTTGCTGGATTTGTGGAAAATCTTACGGAGACTCAGGCAGACGATCACCTCAGGCAAACGGCCACTTTATTTGAACACAGACACAGGAGATACAAGGATCTGCTGTTGTCTCACTCGAAAAAAGGCATGGCTGCATTATATCCCTCGCCTACTTTTTCTGAAAAACAAGCAATGGTTTTTGGGTCCTATCTGTCAAAGGAGTATTCAATAGAAGCCGCAGCCCTCTTCAATCCATCGATCGTGCATCATCCTGATCAATCCGGACTGACATCAGGAGAAACGCGTTTTGTGTTGACACTGCGCTCCGTTGGGGAAGGCCACATCTCCTCGATTGGTTTTATGGAAGGAGTTATTGACGGGCAAAACAAAATCACCTTTACGCCGCAAGGCCCATGGCGCTCTGCAGGAACAAAAGTTGAAATTCCCGACGGAGATGATGACCATTATGATATCATATTTGATGAGGCTATACCACTTTCGGAAAGAGTTATTTTTCCACAGGCCAGCAGTGAATCGATGGGCATGGAAGACCTGCGCATGGTCAAGTATACCGAGGAAGGCGTGACAAAGTACCTTGGCACATATACCGCCTACAATGGTAAAATTATTCAGTCCAAAATGCTGGAGACGACTGACTTCAAACATTTTCACATTCGCAATCTCAAAGGCCATCAGGTAGACAATAAAGGCATGGCTTTTTTCCCACGGAAGGTTGGAGGAAAGTACACCATGCTTTCGAGACAAGGAGGCGAGGCCTGCGGGATAATGCGATCTGATGATTATATGACCTGGGACCAAAAGCAATCCCATCAGCAGCCGTTCAGAGATTTTGAACTCGTGCAGATCGGAAATTGTGGTTCTCCGATCGAGACACCTGAAGGTTGGCTGATGCTGACACATCATGTAGGACCTATGCGGAGATACACCTTAGGTGTTTCTTTGCTAGACCTGGATCAGCCGCAACAGGTTATTGCTATACTTGATAAGCCTTTAATGGAACCACTCGAGTCCGAACGCGAAGGATATGTACCAAATGTACTTTATACATGCGGATGGATGCAGCACGGTGAAAGCATTCTGATCCCATATGCTATGTCCGATGTAGCATGTGGTTTTGCCACTATGGATACGTCCATGATCGTGGATGAGTTGTTAAAACATAAAAAATAATGAAAAACCTTAGAAGAAGTTCAATCAATTCCTATTTATACATAGCCTCAGGCGCATTTATGCTATGTATTTTACTGAGCCATTGTACCACACCTGTTGAAGAAAAGGAAACCTCAGGAACATCTATCAACACGACACATCTTGATGCCCTTTACGAAGAGAAAATAGTTGACGGCGACACAGTAGGGATCATACACTTGTATTCCGAGTTTCCCGATTATCAGCATGTAGGGGATGAAGATGAGGGTATAGCGTGTGTAGATGATGCTTCCAGGGCCGCTATTTTTTACTTGCGGCAATATACTGTAGCAGCTGATCCCGAACATCTCAGAAAAGGAAGGATGTTAGTGAAATTTTTATTGGCGATGCAGGCGCCAAATGGATATTACTATAATTTTATCTGGCCCGATGGCCGGATACACACAGATGGCATTACATCAAAGCCTGAACCGAATTTTTGGTCATGGCGTGCATTATGGGCATTCGGTGAAGCGATCAGCATACTTGAGCGCAAGGATCCACTGGTGAGCCAAATGAGACAGCAGCGAGATGTGATCGTCAAGAATATATTAGCAGAGGAGTCTTACTGGTCCGAAAATACGGGGACAACAATGGGTTGGACTTTTCCTAAATGGTTGCCCAAGTCATCAGGAACAGATCAGGCGGCTATAGTGCTCATAGGATTATCTTATATGATTCAACAACAAGATACTACTGATCAGATGATTTCGAGGGATTCGGTCATGGCGCTTATGGAGCATTTTGGTGATGGTTTGTGTAGGATGCAACACGAACAATCTGGAGCATTCCAGGATGGTGCTTTTTTGAGTTGGGAGAATCTCTGGCATGCCTACGCCAACATACAATCCTATGCCTTTCTGGTGGCTGGCGAAGTGATCGATAACCCTCACTTTACAGCCCATGCCTTATATGAAATAGATCATTTTTATCCGACAGTTCTTGCGGCAGGTGGGCTGGATCATTTTTCCATCAAGGTGGATGAAGGAAATGTAAGTGTGATTGATCAGGCCTCGTTTCCTCAGATTGCTTATGGCAGAAGACCGATGGTGTGGGCTGCTTTGAAGGCCTATGAATTGACGCAGGACAAAAAATATTTGACTATGGCTACTGAACTGGCAGCCTGGTTTTCAGGAAAAAATCCGGCTAATGTGCCCATGTATGATCCGGCGACAGGCAGAGGATATGACGGGATCATCAGTCCGGAACAGATCAATAAAAATGCGGGAGCTGAATCGACGATTGAAGCATTATTATCCATACAGATGTTGGAAAAATTTGATAAATAAGAAATTTCTTCAAGTACGGACAGGTTGCGACTTGTTCCTACTTGAAGAAATTTCTTAAAACAAAAATGTTATGGCAGAGGTCATTGTAAAAAATTTCATCAAGCGCTATGGCGATGTCACAGCAGTTTCCGATGTTTCCCTGCATATCAGGGACAAGGAATTTGTGGTCCTCGTCGGACCATCCGGTTGCGGGAAATCAACTACGCTGAGAATGATCGCGGGCCTGGAAGACATTACCTCTGGTGAATTATTCATTGGCGAAAAGCGGGTCAACGACATGGCTCCAAAAGACAGGAATATTGCTATGGTCTTTCAAAACTATGCATTGTATCCGCACATGAATGTTTTTCAGAACATGGGCTTTGGGCTCCGGTTGAAAAAAGTCCCTAAAAAAGAAATTGCGCAGCGTGTTGAAGCCGCTGCAGAAATTGTTGGGTTGACACCTTATCTAAAGCGAAAACCAGGGACATTATCAGGGGGTCAACGTCAACGTGTGGCGCTGGGCAGAGCAATCGTGAGAAATCCAAAAGTCTTTTTATTTGACGAACCGCTAAGCAACCTGGATGCCAAGCTTCGCGTACAGATGCGGATGGAGATTTCAAAACTACAACGTAAACTTGGAGTGACCACGATCTATGTGACCCATGATCAGATAGAGGCTATGAGCATGGCAGATAGGATCGCCGTCATGAAAGATGGCGTCCTGCAGCAGTTTGATACACCCATGCAAACCTATGATCATCCTTCCAATCTTTTTGTAGCTGGTTTTATCGGAAGTCCTGCCATGAATATGATTCCAGGCAAGCTAGATGATTCAAAAACATTCAGGGATGCTTCAGGTTTATTCACACTTGATCTGAATGGATATATTCCCTCTTCCATGGTCACCGGTGAATACGTGTTGGGTATAAGACCGGAAAACATACATGGAGATAATAGTTTGAATATCCCTTCCTATGCGCCGGTTCAGATCCTTGCAGATGTGCTGGAGCCAATGGGTAGTGATAGTTATCTCTATTTCAAGATCGGAGGCATTTCCATGATTGCCCGCCTCCGCCCCGAAACCACTCCCGCCGAACAGCAACCAGCAACGTTATTTATTGATCGCAGTAGATTGCATCTCTTCCATGTAGATAGCGGAATCAATGTTAAAAGCTAAATCTTGTTGGCCTTCCCTCCGGACGACCCTCGTTGGGCATAGGTTGACCTACGTCCTGGCGGTCTCAAAACTCCGTTTTGACTTTCCGTTTGGACATAGGCTCGTGCTCACTGTCCCGGTCTACCCCTCACTCCATTTTATCCAAAATCCATAGTCAACCGACTGAAATAAAGTATTTTGTTTCCCAATCGAAGTATTATAATTATGAGACAATCTGTTTTAATAGCGTTCAGTTTTCTTCTGGTTTTTGTATGCATCATTTCTTCAGCTCATGGGCAGGAATCCAACAAATTTGAACAACTCGGCACCCTGCTTCCCACACCCAACAGCACCCGGTCAGCCAGTGGTGCACCTGGAGGTGTCTATTGGCAGCAAAAGGCGGATTATGTAATGGATATCCAACTCGATGACACCAATCAAAAAATTACGGGCAAGGAATCCATCACGTACCATAATCAATCGCCAGATGCACTTACGTATCTATGGCTACAACTGGATCAAAACCAGAAAGCTGAAGACTCCGATAGCTATACCACCCAGACAGGAAGTCTCGATTCCAGAGTGACCGCTGGGCAGCTCACTCGCATGGAACGAAAACCTGCTGTGGAGCCAGGGTACCACATCATAAAGGTAACAGATGCAAAAGGGGCTTCCCTTCCATTTACCATCAACAAAACGATGATGCGTGTCGATCTGCCTCAGCCCATTCCAGCTGGGGGTGATTATTCGCTTAAGGTCGAATGGTGGTATAATATTAATGACCGTCTCAAAGACGGTGGCCGCTCCGGGTATGAGTATTTTCCACAGGACAGTAACTATCTCTATGCGATCGCCCAGTTTTTTCCAAGGATGTGTGTTTACGATGATATCAATGGATGGCAACACAAGCAATTCCTAGGCGCAGGTGAATTTACCCTCGTGTTTGGTGATTATGATGTAAGGATTACTGTTCCCGCAGATCACGCAGTGGCAGCAACAGGTACCCTTCAGAATCCAAAGGATGTTTTGACAAAAACACAACAGGACCGATATAACCAGGCGTTGAAAAGTTATGTCGAGCCAGTTAAAATCATCACCAATGAAGAGGCCCTAAAAAATGAATCCAGCCGCACCTCCGCTCCAAAAACCTGGCATTTCAAAGCGACCAATGTCCGAGATTTTGCCTTTGCATCTTCCCGGAAGTTTATCTGGGACGCTATGGCTGTCAAACAGACCGATAGCCCGGATGTCATGGCGATGTCGATGTATCCAAAAGAGGGCAACCCACTTTGGGAAATGTATTCTACTAAAGTCATTGCCCACACCCTTAAATGGTATTCACATTACACCTTTGATTATCCATATCCTGTAGCCTGGTCCATTCATACAGATCGTATCGGTATGGAATATCCAATGGTCGCATTCAATGGCGGAAGACCGGCGGCAGATGGTACCTATAGCGAGCGGACAAAATATGGGATGATCGGTGTTATCATTCATGAGGTCGGACACAATTATTTTCCGATGATCATCAACTCCGATGAACGGCAATGGACCTGGATGGATGAAGGTTTGACAACGTTTATTCAGTTTCTTACCGAGCAACAATGGGAAAGAGATTATCCTTCAGGCAGAGGACCAGCTTTTAAGATTGTAGATTATATGAAGGCTGATCCACAGCAACTGGAACCTATCATGTCCAATTCAGAAAACATTAAACAACTGGGCAGCAATGCTTACGCTAAAACAGCCACCGCACTCAATATTCTACGGGAGACCGTCATGGGTCGTGAACTTTTTGATAAGGCATTTAAGGAGTATTGCATGCGCTGGAAATTTAAACATCCATCACCGGCTGATTTTTTCCGCACCATGGAAGATGCTTCCGCAGTTGATCTTGACTGGTTCTGGAGAGGTTGGTTTTTTTCCACAGAGCCATGCGATATCGAACTTGCAGATGTGCAATGGCAACGCGCTGACATGCCTCAAGACGCTGCCATGATGAGTTATGAAGAAAACTACCTTGAAAAAAATCCTCTGGGCATATCATCGCAACGCAACCGCGAATCTATCACACAAACCCAGGATGAAATCGACCGAAGCCTTCGTGATCAATACACCGAGACCGATGATCAGAAGGCAGCAAAGGAATCCTATGAAGCCTATGTTTCAAAACTAACCCCTGAAGAAAAGGCAATTGTCGATGACGGGAAAAACTACTACACCCTTACCTTTAAAAACAAAGGTGGATTAATCATGCCCATCATCCTCAAGTTTATCTACGCAGATAGCACAGAAGAAATCCATCGCATCCCCGCCGAAATCTGGAGAAAAAATAATACGGAAGTATCAAAGGTCTTTGCCACAGACAAGGTCATCAAAAAAATCAATCTTGATCCCTATCTCGAGACCGCGGATATAGATCGCAGTAATAATTACTATCCATCGCAACAACAGATGTCAAGGTTTGAATTGTATCGACAGCAACGAGGGGGTACTCCCGGAAGGTCGTAGATGTTAGAGGATAGGAGATACATTTTCATAAAGTGATTATCTTGCTTCCGTTTGAAAGCATTTTAACAAGGAAAATACAACTACCAAAATTATGGACTTACAAAAAGTAGATTTGTTTATTATGACCAATGCCAAGTTCTTTGAAGCTCATCATCTGGGCTGGATCAGAGAACAATTGATCCAATTGGATGATGCACAATGGCCGACGCTTCAGATGCAACAGTATAAAGATCCAACGACCCTCCTCATTGTTTCACTCTTGGGAGGAAGTCTTGGAATCGATCGTTTTATGCTTGGAGATACAGGCTTGGGTGTTGGTAAATTACTTACCTGCGGAGGATTAGGTATTTGGTCCATCATCGATTGGTTTATGATCATGCCCGCCACACGTGAAAAGAATATGGCAGCCTTCCAGAATCTCCTGGCCTGATCATAACATCATGACCCGCACAAATCTTTATGCGCTTGTCCTCACAGCATGTTGTACCGGTTGGATTTGGATAGGGATTCAATTCCCTTTGTTCCAGTCAGGCCAGCAACATGAAGTCGGCTTATGCCTTATTAAGCAGGTGACGAATGTACCTTGTCCCTCTTGCGGTACTACACGGTCAGTTCTTGCTTTGGTCGATGGAGATTTCGCTTCTTCACTTCAATGGAACCCATTGGGATGGCTGGTAGGCACTATGATGCTTATCACCCCACTATGGATCACATTTGATCTGCTTCTTAAAAGACGAACTTTTATACACTTTTATCGACGGACCGAAGGGTGGTTTAAATCAAAGTGGGTGGCAGGACCTGCGATAGCTTTGGTACTTGCTAACTGGGCATGGAATATTTGCAAAGGACTATGACAGACGCCACACCTTTTGCTTATAAACCAGGAGAACATGAAGCTGAAAAAGCATCAAACAGTTATCTCATGTCGCTCATTGCTGTCATCGCCGGTTTACCTTTGCCTATTATCAACCTGATCGCCACGTTTATCTTTTTCATGGGCAACAGGAAAGGCACCTATTTTGTACGGTGGCATTGCACACAAGCACTTTTATCTCAGTTTTCGCTTTTAGCCATTAACACGGTTGGGTTTTGGTGGACGGTGTCAATCCTTTTCAGAGATGGCCAGGTGAGCAATCAGTATATCGCGTACATGATGACCGTTTTGGGATTCAACCTGGTTGAATTTGTTGCAACTATATATACAGCAATCCAGACCCGTAAAGGCAAACACATCGTTTGGTGGTTCTATGGAGACCTGACAGATGTACTTTGTAGAAAATAAAATGATGAAACTTTTCCTTCAACTCATCTTCATCATCGTGTCCTTTCTTGGGATATGGTTAGGTCTGAGCAGGATAGACTGGATGACCACTTTCCAGGTCGAAAAAGCGAGTAATGACATAGAAGAAAAACTCGGTGATCTGTATTGGGATATTTTAAAAAATGTCAATGATGAAATCAAAGACAAAGAACTTGTTTCGCCGCTAGATTCACTCCTCACCCGTATTTGTCAACGCAATGATATCGACAGAGAAAAGATAAAATTGCACCTGGTAGATAAAGATGAAGTCAATGCCTTCGCCTTGCCTGACTACCATATGGTGGTCTATAGCGGCCTGATCCAGGAGTGCGAAAATGAGGCCGAACTTTGCGGCATCATTGCACACGAACTGGCGCATCTTGAAAAAGGGCACATCATGCAAAAGCTGGTTAAGGAAGTTGGCCTCTCCGTGCTGCTTTCTATGGCCACCAATACCGGTAACCCGGAAATCATCAAACAGGCCATCAAGGTGTTGACCTCATCAGCGTATGACCGTAAGCTGGAACTCGAGGCTGATCTGACTGGAGCTGAATACCTGATTAATTCAGGTATAGATCCAGAAGCTTTTGCAGCTTTTATGTTCAGAATGTCAGCGCAGGAGAAAGGGTTACCAGATCAACTATTCTGGGTCAGCTCTCATCCGGGTTCGGAAGAACGCACACAGGCCATATTAGATTATAGCAAGGACAGAGAGGTAAAAAAGGAAATGATCCTTGATTCATTGCAATGGGTTTCATTGCAAGAAAAGCTATTGAAGGATTAACCAATTTGTCGATGAGGATGCAGGACTCCTTAACCAACACAAAATCATCCTTGTGATGGCTTCATGCCTAGACAGGTGTTGAGGGCTGGGCAGCTAGAGGAAACTATGATGGCACCGTAGTCGCCATTTAGATGCTTCCACTTGCGGCTTCTTCTGATCCTACACTTGCACATGAATTCACTCAACCGCAGCAGAAATATACATGGATGCTCAACCCCGGACATGGATTTATTGACCATTCGTATTTCAGGTTTTTTAGGGAGACGCATGCAGCGTTTATAGCCCTGCAAAAACATCCGTCACTAGCCTTGCACTTTGACAAGGGATTATGAAATCGTTGATCTGTTGACAGAACGGGTTTCAATAGATGCTTCAGGATCCTCCACATCTAAAATATTCCAGAAAATCTAAAAGAATTAGTAGTAAACCTTCCACCTCTTCCACCTTCCACCTCTCCCACCTCTTCCGCCTCTTCCACCTCTTCTGCCTCTCCCACCTCTTCCGCCTCTTCCACCTTCCGCCTCTTCCACCTTCCGCCTCTTCCACCTTCCGCCTCTTCCACCTCTTCCACCTCTTCCACCTTCCGCCTCTTCCACCTCTTCCACCTCTTCCGCCTCTTCCGCCTCTTCCGCCTTCCGCCTCTTCCACCTTC
>JBBRDL010000085.1:0-17515 GCA_038203965.1 Chitinophagales bacterium
AGCCTCCGGCTGCATGACCCACTCCCGTCTCCCGTCTCCCGTCTCCCGTCTCCCGTCTCCCGTCTCCCGTCTCCCGTCTCCCGTCTCCCGTCTCCCGTCTCCCGTCTCCCGTCTCATACTTCGACTTCGCTCAGCACAAGCAACACTCACAACTTGAAAACACCGCTCGTCTCTCCCCTCCCCGAAACTGATCCGTCAATCACTGATCTGGTTGCATTTTACAATGAAACACTTGGGTTTTGTCCTAATAGTGTAAAGACTATGCAACGGCGTCCAAATATTGCTGCAGCTTTTATACGGATGAACCAGGCCGTGATGGAAAATCATGGGCGGGTCACGAGTGCTTTAAAAAGATTGATAGCGTATATTTCCAGTTATACAACAGGATGTCAATATTGCCAGGCGCATGGTATCCGCGCGGCGGAGCGATATGGAGCATCGGAGGAGCAGCTGAAGAATATCTGGGAGTACAAAACACATCCTTCGTTTTCGGCGGCGGAAAAAGCAGCGCTTGATTTTGCCGTGGCTGCATCCTCCATACCGAATGCAGTGGATGATGCCATAGCGATGTCCTTGCGACAATACTGGGATGAAGGGGAAATAGTTGAAATAACCGGTGTCGTAGCGCTATTTGGATATCTCAACCGATGGAATGATTCCATGGGCACAACCATTGAATCCGGTGCCATCGATTCAGGTGAAAAATATCTGACTGATCATCATTGGACCGGAGGCAAGCACAGGCGATCATAATCCTATCGCGACAGGCAAACATTTAGTCTGACTTAACCGTTATTGTGGTCATGAAGGTGAAAAAGCGCTGGATCATCCTCGGCAGTACTATCATTCTTTTCGGCTTGCTATCCATTCCTGAGATCAGGCATACTAACAGCGGAGAAAGTGAATCCATCGGTAGTGTCCGCGATGGAAAACTGAAGAACGGCTGGCTGATGCCCTATACGGGTGAAAATTTCAAGTTCTTCAGTCGATTCAGTTATTATATCCTCAACAATGCTTATGTCCATTCCAGTGTCTATCACACTTTGATGGATACCTACAAGACTTGCGAAATCTCTTGTCCGGAAAAGGAATTCGTCCTGATGGAATGTACACGCAAACACGGTGGTCGTATGCTGATACACTGGACACACCAGAACGGGACCAGTGTCGATTTTATGGTTCCAAAGAAAAGAAGTGATGACAACACAATGATGTCCAATCATGCGGGCATGTTTCATTACCTGCTACAGTTCAACAAGGATGGGCAGCTCTCTTTAAATCATAAGACGGTCATCGACTTTGAAAGCATGGCTAAACACATTCTTGCCCTAGATGATGCAGCGCAAAGAAATGGCCTCCGGATACACAAGATTCTTTTCAATACCCATATGCATGATGAGTTGTTCAGCACACCCTGGGGTAGAAAATTACAAGAGAGAAATATACCTATCAGTCCTCACCTCAATGATCTGGTCAACAGGTATCATGATGATCACTATCATGTGGATTTTGAAAGTGTAAGAGAGTAAGAGGTGTAAGAGAGTAAGAAGTGTAAGACAGTAAGAGGTGTAAGAGGTGTAAGAGAGTAAGAGAGTAAGAGGTGCAAGAGAGTAAGAGGTGTAAGAGAGTAAAAGGTGTAAGAGGGTAAGAGAGTAAGAAGTGTGAGAGGGTAAGACGCAACGCATATTTTGACTCCGCTCAGCACAACGCCTGAAGGGACTTTATAAATTCACCTTAGCCTTCGCCTTATATCATACCGTTTCCGAATAATCTAAATCTGCGGCAAAGGTTTCTTTCATTTTCCATAAGGCCAGAAAAGATATAACTGCTAGAATCACCCCTACCAACATGCCGGCGTGTAGAATATTTCCAGAGAAAGTCCTGTCTCTGAAAAACTGGTACATGATAATAATAATAGGTAGCGAACCGCGCACAAAATTTGGAACCGTCGTCGTAACGGTCGCGCGGATATTGGTGCCAAATTGCTCGGCGGCTATCGTCACAAAGATCACCCAATAGCCAACGGAAAAACCCATCGCCATACAGAGCAGATAAAACATCGAAGTGCTTATCCCATGCGCATTGAGATACAGCATCACCATGAGAAGATTGAGCAAGAGAAATATAGCCATGACCTTTTTCCTGCTTTGGAGATACTGACTCAACAACCCACTGAATATATCCCCGACTACAAGTCCACCATAACACCAGGCGATAGCCTGACCAGCCATGATGGTGTCTGCACCAGGTACACTCAACGCCTTTGCAAACTCAGGTGAAAACGTGATCAACACACCCACCAAAAACCATAACGGAATTCCAATCAGAATACAACGCATATATTTAACAAACCTTACGCGATTGGTAAAGAGAGAAAGAAAGCTTCCCCGATTTTCATTGGTTGATTTTACCTGGGCAAACATCATCGATTCTTTGACACTCACCCGGAGTAAAAGCAACAATAAACCAAGCACTCCCCCTGCATAGTAACACAATCGCCAATCACCAAAAACCTGGTATACAAGGTTAGCGACAATAGCGCCCGTCAGGCCAACAGCAGCAACAATCATCGTTCCATACCCTCTTTTATTTTTAGGCAATGTCTCCGCCACTAGCGTTATACCCGCTCCCAACTCACCTGCCAATCCGACGCCGGCTATAAAACGCCAGAAAGCATACGCCTCAACAGAATGCACCATCCCGTTGGCAATATTGGCAATAGAATAAATAAAAATAGAGCCAAACAATACAGAAAGCCTTCCCTTTTTATCACCCAATATACCCCATAGGATACCCCCCAGTAGCATTCCATACATCTGCATACTGATGAGGTATTCTCCAGCATCTCTGTTGGCCTGATCTACCAGACCGAGATCGATAAGACTGGCCTTACGGACAATGCCAAATAAAAGAAGATCATAGATATCCACAAAATAGCCTAGAGCTGCTACGATCACTGCAGGTGTTACAATTCGACTGGATAAAATTTTTTCGCTTTTAATCATTTGTGTGGTCTTAGCTCTAGGTATGCATTCGTGACTAAAATGATATTTCCGTCACGATGCAATTACGTAAATGTTTTTCTAATTAATGGAAAGATTACGTAGAAAGTGGCCACAGCAGACTTGAGTCTTGATCAGCATCCCATTCCATCCTGAAGTCTTCCGTCCCACTGGCTAAGCCTCTTTCACCAGCGTCATCAAAGAGAATATTCACTTTATGGGTTCGCCGCTAATTTACATCCCCTCTTACCTCTTACCTCTTACTCTCTTACCCTCTTACCTCTTACTTCAAGGCTAGACTCAAAAGCCGATGGAAATGATGCGTCCCTTTTTCGCGTGCCACCGAATAGCGACCATGTGTATAAAACCTGGAACGTATCCCTCGTTGAACGGCTTGTACTACTTCTTCATCTTCCATTTCGACACGAAATAGATCTGAACCAGCGCCCTGATCTAGCTTACTTTCATCCCACACATAAGTCATGAATGAAACTACCGTTTTTGAAACAGTAACCGGTTTGACAATATTAATGGAAAGCCCCCAAGGATAAAAATTGAACATCATATTGGGGAATACCCAGAAATAATATCCCCCTACGCTCTTTCCATAATCCGGACTAGTTGGTGGAAGATCAAATGCCAATTCGTTTTGATTCGTTAGTCCTAATTGAAGATTGGAAAAACCGAACAATTCCGTAGTATAACTTCCATAATCGATGACGGCATTGAGCCCGGCATGCACAAACGGAATATGGAATCCTTCAAGGTAATTTTCGCAGTATAAAGCCCAGTGCGCATTGACGATATAATCCCTTGATAAATCGGGCCTGAATTGAAAATCCTGCAGCGGCAGCCAAGATACACGGTCCATTATGTCCTTGAAATACACATCAGCTTTAGCTTGTGGAGCCAATGACGTAAAAAGCCATTTACCCCATTGCATCAGTGGCAAGGATTTCAGATTATCTTTTTCTGTCGGGAAGTTTTCGACCTCACGAAATTCAGGCATAAATGCAAAAGTGCCATCCAAATCAAAACGGCGACCATGATATCTGCAAGTCAGTTGTTGCGTTGTACAAGATTTCTCTACAAGGATATTGCCTCTGTGTGTGCATACATTGGACAAACATCGCAAGGTCCCTTCCTTATCACGTGCTAAAATCAAAGGTTCGTCCAGGTAATCCTCTAGTAATGTAAAGGGCTGAACAACACCTGAAGGAATGACAGGATCAACATCTCCAATAAATTGCCAGGAGGGCGCAAAGATTTTTTCTTTAGCTTCGACAAATACATCCTGACTCAGATATATATCTGTTGAAATTGTTTCAGCTTTGGCAATCTCCGGATGTACAAAATATTTGGTCATTGCTCTTTGGTTGGCATTTAATCAACAAAAGTTTCTTTGATTATAGCCTTCAATTTAATAATAGTTTCATCACGAAGCTTACCAATTTCGCTAATGATCCGGGCTTTGTCAATAGAACGTATCTGATCAACCACTATCCAGCTTACTCGTTGCTGAATGACAACTTTTACTCTCGTTGGGTAGTTTTTAGATGTTGTCGTAATAGGGCAAACTGTAATGGTCCGAAGATGCATGTTCATTTCATCTGGCGACACGATAATGCAAGGCCTTGTTTTCTTGATTTCGCTGCCTATCGTTGGATCAAGATTGACCAATACGATCCGATACTGATGTAGCTCAATCTGTGTCATTCCCAATCTGATGCATCAAGTACACTATCGATCAGCAGTGCATCATCACCTTGTTGACTCATTTTTGCAAACGCTTCACCCCAATTCTGGCGTGGTTTCAACACGGGCCTAATCATGATGGCATCCGGTTCCATTATAAGCTCCACTTCATCCTGAATCTGGTATTTCTCAAGTATCATTTTGTTTAACCGAATACCCTTCGAGTTTCCAATCCGAACGACCGATAGCTTTATCTTCACCATGTAGTAAAAGTACGTAGTTACATTGTAATTACAAACAATTTTTTACAATCTATGAACGTATATCCTAGCAGAACGAAGAATATATTGGGGCAAAAAGTGTAGTTAAATGATTCTTACCGTAGGTAGGCAATCAATTCTTTTCGCCATCGCAGCCAGCCCCATACGGATATAACCGCATAAATCGCAAACAAAAGTGCGAACAAATATCCCTCTGTTTTAAAGTATAAAACCACATATGCCGTATCTATTACAATCCAAAACAACCAGTTGTGTATGTCCTTGCGGATTAATAATATGGTCGCCCAAACAGACAAAAGCATCAGTAATGTATCAACATAGCCATACCGGGCGATGGTGTAGTGCATCAACAACCAAGATAGGGGCCAACTCAAAAGCACACAGAGTAAGATACTGATCAAATATTGCCGCAGCGGCGAAGACATCACCTTTTTCTTAAGTCCTCCGCTACTACCACGCATCCAATGCCACAAACCAACGACCCCAATGATGATGTAGAAAACCTGAAGTATTCCGTCAGCAAACAAAAGGTAATCCGTAAAACTTTTCCACGCAATGCATGCAGAACTGATGATCCCAAAGACCCAGCATGATGGTCGTTCGTATGTCGCAAGAAGGACGTACACGATTCCAGTGAGGAGCCCAAACCACTCCAAGACATCCTGTTGCGTTATCTGCTCGAACAGCATCGCAAGATTCAACAGGAACGTATTTTTAGGACCACCGAAATCATTTCAATCGTGAATTTTTAACCGTCAATTTTTACAAATGGTTACGAAGGTGTAGGATGTGATACTACGTAAAATAAAAAGGGGTTCAAATGTTGAACCCCTTTTTGATTTCTATTTTACAAGCTCAAACTTATACTTGAGGATATAGATCTTCGGCGCCCTGGTTTTAGGGTCACCCTGTTTCAGTATGATTTCGATATCAGTGGTCTCCCCTATTTCTTTGTCTTTGCTGTCAAACACCGCATTGATCATTCCCTTTTCTCCGGGTTTGAATATCTTAAACTGTGGCCAGTCCAGTGTGGTGCATTCGCAGGAGGTCACCAGTTCGATTTCAATGGGGATGTTACCGGTATTGGTAAATGAAAAACTCATCTCCCTCTTTTCTCCTTTTTTTACGGTACCCAGTTCTTCGAGCAATTTATTAAAAGTCAGTTCGACTTTAGGATCTGTTACAGGCACAGTACCCTTTGCTTGTGGGTTAAGTATTTTGGTGGTCGATTCTTTTTTCTTCTGGTCACCGAGATCTGATTTCCTCACCTCGATGGTGGTAGGACCTGAAATGATCTTAAATTCTGTTCGACGATTGACCCTGTGCTGATCATCCGTACAATCAATACCGTTGAAACAATCATTGAGGATATTTTCTTCACCATATCCTACTGCTTCGATTCGGGCTTCTTTTATTCCTTTCGATACCATCCAGTTTTTAGCTGACTGCGCTCTGCGTTGTGACAGGCGTTCGTTGTAAGCATCATTTCCTTGCGCATCGGTATGGGATGACAATTCGATTACCATATCAGGATATTTTTTCATCAACTCTACCAGGAAACTCAAATCTTTCTCTGCATCTGCAAGGATCTTGTCATCGTCAAAGTCGTAATAGATATTGTTGAGTCGGATAGGTTCATTGATCGTCACCGTCTCCATGCCCGTATTGTCCTCCACTTTCTTAACCAGCTTGACGGTGCGCTTGATCGTAGCATTGTCGATCAGGCCGACCGTATTAAATTCAAGTTCGATTGGATTGTAGCCTTCTCTTTCGATCAAAGCTTTATACGCTTTGTCCTGATCGAGTGGAAACTGGAAGTCATGGATTTTATCATTTGTCTGTTGTTGTGACCTTCCTGTTTTACCTCTGTCGACTTCGAAGACAGTCACTTTAGCGCCAATCAATGGTGTAGTCCCATCATATACACTTGCTACAAAGTCAATAACGATGTCGCGTATATGGAATTGGTAAATATCGTCACAACAGGTTTTGGATTTTAAGGAGCGGGAGTCTTCATCAGGTCTGTTGGAAACGAGGAATCCCAGTTTACCTTCTTCATTGACTGAAAAGAAAATATCATCATAGGATGAATTATATCCGGCTCCGAGATTTTCAGTTTTGCTCCATACCTGGCCATTCCATTCTGAACGGAAAACATCAAATCCTCCGAGGCCGGGATGCCCTGTTGAAGAAAAATAGAGTTTGCCATTGAGATAAAAGGGAGTTTCCTCATCGAGTGTTGAATTGATGATTTGTCCGAGATTGACAGGCCTGTCGTATGTATCATCTGAAATACGATCAGCGTAATAAAGATCAAAGCCGCCAAAACCACCGGGCATGTTAGATGAAAAGAAAAGAACTTCTTTACCAAATACAACACCGGGTGTTGCTTGTTTTGCAATATAATTGCCATTGATACCCTTGAGTTCGATCGGCGCTCCCCAGTTTTGAGCTTTGCTTTCGCTCATAAAAATCTTACTTTCTGAGAGATCATTTCCGGTCAGTTGTGACCTGGTAAAAAACATCCGGCTTCCATCTTCCGTAATGCTTGGATTGCCTGTATGATATCCTTCGCGGTTTATTTTTGATTCGAGTGGCTTGGCTACATCCCACTCTCCGTCATCCTCTGGTTTAGAGCTATATATCTTCAGGTAATAATCACCTTCTTTTCCATCAAGGGTGATCAATTCTCTAGTCCGCATTGATGAAAAGTAAAGATTTCCATCAGCACCAAGCCATGGAGAAGCGTCGGTGTAAGAATAGTTTACAGTCTTACCGACGTTCTTTACGACCAGGTCGATAGGAGGTTTAGACTTGACGGCCAGCTGGATTCCGGCTACTTCAATATCGGCGAGGGCCAGCAGACTATCACTGACATTAAGGCCTGCATAAAAATTAAAGGCATCAATGGCCTCCTGGTATTTTCCATTGACCTTGAGTACCTGGGCATATTGAAAAACGGAATAGGGATAATTAACGCCCTGGTCTTTCTCAACTATTTTTTCAAGCCATCTTTCGGCCCGGACATAATCTCTCAGTTTGATCTGCAGCGTAGAAATTTTATTGGCTATCTCCGGATCACGGGTTTCTTTGTAGGCATTTTCGTACCATTCAAGTGCTGTATAATAATCCGGAATCAGCAGGCTTGCTTCGGCTGTCTCGATCATCATTTGGACGGGCACTTCGTCCACCGGTTGTGCGGATATCCACGAGGCTGCCGTCAACAGCAGTATAGAAAATATAGATCTGCTCATGTTCATTTTTAAAATCTAGGGCAAAAGATAATTGGATCCGGATTCGGGCGTTTGTAAATCCTGCCTATGTATTGTGCAGCCAACTCAAATCCACCCTGGGAGCCGCTTGCTGCAGCCAGCGGAGAGATATTAAGATCATAACCCAGCATGACCCGGATAGCTTTAATATCTGCACCCACCATGATCTGAATAGCATCTCCGATACCGGCACCACTGCGATAACCAATACCTCCCTTCAATATGAGTTGTTTTTCTTTATTGTGTAAGTAGTCCAAAAGTCCCTGCACAACTAACGTACTAGCCGGACTGCTCATTACTTTCTGGTATGAAATATTCGGTGAAAAACGGACCTTATCACTCATCAGTGTTGACATACCTATCTGAGCATGTATCCTTGGATCTACTCTGTAGCTTCCGCCCATTGTGAGCACAGACCAATCCGGTCTGCCAAATTTACCTGCTGCTACACCTATATTAAACTCATCTGTCTTATTATACTTTGAGGTAAATTTCAAGCCACCGACGTGATCGAGGAAACCTTTTTTCATGTTATCAATCAGGTTTCTGTCCACAGAAGTAGCATTTGGATCAGGATTTAGCAGTTGATCTTCAAATATTAATTTATCCGCATTCTTTATCTCTCTCTGCACGGATCCGGTCTGATATGCTATGGACAGCATACTTGTCGCTTTTTTATTCATCGCCCAGTGATAGGCGACAGAAGCTTTAAAGGCCGATTGTGTCAGCCCGGCTTCTCCGGATTTATCAGAATAAAAAAACATACCTACACCAACCCAATCCGTTTCCTTGAATCCCCTTATCACAGGCACATCCACAGAAAATGTCGGGGTCATATAAGCTCCGGCTCCCGTGACGCTTCTATATTGATCTCTATAGAGAACGGAGATCCGGTAGGATCCATAGAAGTTGCCGGTGTTGGCTGGATTAAAGGCGAGTGGGGTCATCTGATGGAGAGTGAAATGGATATCCTGGCTATGGGCTATACCAAAATCAATGACCAGCATCAGACCTAAAATGACTCGTATGGGTAGTCGAAGTGTATTCATATGTATCTATAAGCGTAATTCAACCGGTTTTATGATCTAAATTGCCTGCAAAATATCAAATATTACTGTTTTTCTTAACGGATGTTGTCTAAAGCCTTAATAATGTGCATAAATGTCAGATGGAAGCCGCCAATCCTGGTGCTTCTGGCGCTGGCCTGGACCATATCCGCCAGCGGGCAAAAAGATACGCTTAGCTTTTGGGAAATTCCTGATTCCCTGCACAAAGGTCGGTTTTGGACCGCAGCCGGAACCGGGATGGTCGTGTATACGGGGGCGGTGATCAGCCTCAACCAACTCTGGTACAAGGATTATCCCCGTACTTCCTTTCATTTGTTCAATGACTGGGCCGAATGGCAGCAGATGGACAAGGCCGGACATATGTTTACGACCTACTTTGAAGCAGACTGGGCTTATAATCTTGCGCGTTGGACTGGAATGGAACGAAAAAGCAGTATTTGGACAGGCGCGCTGGTCGCTGTGGGTCTGCAGACGACGATTGAAGTTCTGGATGGTTTTTCCTCAGAATGGGGATTTTCGATGTATGATTTTGCTTTCAACCTGGCCGGGGCCAGTCTTTGGGCCGGGCAACAGGCTTCTTGGGATGAGCAACGTGTAAGGATGAAAGTCTCCTCCACCCATCGAACATATCCACAAGACCCGTTCATGGGCGCCCCTGCAGGTACTACGACCCTCATGGAAAAAACAGATGAGTTATATGGGGAAAATATCCTCCAGTCTTTTCTCAAAGATTATAATGCGCAGACGATCTGGTTGTCTGTCAATATTCATTCATTCCTCAAAAAAGAAAACCGGTTTCCTCCCTGGTTAAATATGGCGGTCGGGTATAGTGCAGAAAATATGTTTGGTGGTTTTGAAAACAAGTGGGAAGAAGATGGCAACACATTTCAAACTTCGGATGACCAATATCCACGTTATCGGCAACTCATTTTTTCGCCCGATATAGACCTGACTAAAATCAATGTTAAAAGCAAACCTTTAAAAGTTCTCTTAGGCATGGCCAATATTTTTAAATTTCCTGCTCCTGCATTGGTCATCAATGGACAAGGTGGTGTGAAGTGGGATTGGATGTTTTATTGAGAGGCTTGTAAAGCTTATGGGCTTGTAAAGCTTATGGGCTTGTAAAGCTTATGGGCTTATGGGTTTATAAGTTTATGGGTTTATAAGTTTATGGGTTTATAAGTTTATGGGTTTATAAGTTTATGGGCTTGTAAAGCTTATGGGCTTGTAAAGCTTATGGGCTTATAAAGCTTATGGGCTTATAAAGCTTATGGGCTTATGGGTTTATAAGTTTATGTGTTTAATTGTATAATGATTGAAACAAATAGCTCGCCTCTGCACAATCATGCGTCGATAGGTTTCTCATGTCTCCCCTCTCTCCTTGTAAAATCCGTTACCAATAGCCTTACTTAAACAAGAGAGGGGTCGGGGGTGAGTTATCCGTAAATCTGTGATGTAGTAATCTGTGATCTTGTGGCGGAGGTCGATGATGTCAAAAATAAAACCAGGACTCAGGTATCCAAATTTCAGATTTCTCCTGTTTCATTCTTAACCCACGATTTATAACAAATCAAAATGTCTCAAAATTGGCTTTCCTCTATGCCTGCGGAAGGAAAACGATTACAAATATGGTGACCACAAAAAGGAAAAGATAGCATGAAAATCTTATTGAACTCTTGAGCCCGTAAGACTTACATCTGCATGTGCCCATGCTTCATTAAACTTAACTTCGGCCTCTTTTGCCTTTTGTGTCTGTTTGGAATCAAGGTAGGCCTGTTTCAATCCACTAAGTGCCCAACCATTTTTTGGAAACTTATCCAGATCATCCAGATAAACGTCAATTGCTTCTTCAGGTCTTCCTGCGGATAAAAGCACAGCACCCAAATGATGTCGTATGGAGAAAAACCAATCGGGTGGTTCATTGTAATTGAGTTGATCTTCGAGTTCAACCGCCTGAGATAGCATCTCGATACTTTGATCAGTTTTACCTTCTGCGGCAAGGATTTCTCCTTCGAGGACTTTTTGCGCAATATCCACTACAGTATGTAATGAATTGATTTCCCAGATCGTAAGGGTTTTCAAAGTATCCAGGAAAGCCACTTCTTTTAGCGCGTTTAATTCAACCTTGGCCTTTTCAATGTCTTTCAGTCCTACATAAGCCATGCCTCTTGCATAATTTCTGATCCCTGCGGGGTAAATGAGGTTGGTATCCACAGCAGGCATCTTAAGGATATCGTGCCACTTTCCAAATTTCACCATGACGAAATATGGAATAGAATAATAATGCTGTAAAGTCGCCATCTCCGGAACCAACATGCCCTGGTGATTGACATGTTTAGCCATTTTATTGGCTGCGTCAAAAGCCCATTCACTTTTGCCTTCGAGTGTAGCTGTGGCTGCAAGGAAATGATAATTGTGCGGGTAATATGCGAGTGGGTAAGCTCCCTGCGCATGACACTGCGTAACATAGTTGCTATCCTGTTTAAGTGCATTTATATTGGCTAGCGATCCAAGATGATAATCCCCTGTGTTGATATAAATATGGGAAGGCATATGAACCAAGTGACCAGCTCTGGATACCAACCCGTCATCAAACAATTTTGCACTTGGTAAAGCTTTTTCAGGATATGAAGACGCTTCCAGGGCATGGATATAATAATGATGTCCCCCGGGATGGCGTGGATTTATTTTAATGGCCCATTCAATAGCTGCTATGATCGCGGGTGTCCAGGATTTCGCTGTGCCATCTCTTTCCCACAAGTCCCAAGGATGCATATCCATGAGGGATTCAGCATAGATGGAGGCTATATCTACATCATCAGGATATTGTTGATGAACCACCTTCATCGCTTCCATAAAAGTGCTGTCAAGATGACTACGATCATCAGGGGCTTCTCGGGTATAACGAAGCATCATGGCTTTAATCAGGGCTTTTTCTTTTGGCGTACAGGATCCAGCAAGGTTACTGGCTTTCTGAATAGCATCATAAGCTCTTTCGTAATGGCCAGGATCCATACCTGCATTATAATTAGGGCCCAAAACAAATGCATACCCCCAGTAGCACATAGCGCAGGTCGAATCAAGGCGCATGCCCTGGTAAAAGGATCTGGCTGCTTCGGCATGATTAAACGCATAAGCCAACAATAAGCCCTGGTTGAAGTATTTCTGTGCTTCAGGATTATTGGTAGTGATGGGATAGGTAAGGATATCCATTCCCTCAAATAGCGGTGCAGGTGTATTGGAAGCGTACCAGTCGGTGTCGGACAACTGGGGTGCGCACCTCATCACTGATGGCACGTTAATATCCGGTACTTCCTTTATTTCCTTTTTGCACGCGATTACCATTAAAAGTAGACTCAGCAGAATTGATTTATCCATGATGTTTATTTTTATTTTTACAGGATGCAAAAGTCCTCTGTTTATAAAAAACAATCAATACCCCTAAAGGGGGATATTACGAAACTGTCAAGGTGTTTTCAAAATTACTAAAAAAAAAATCATCTTCCTATTGCATTTCCTGGCAAGTAATTGGTTAAGCATTTATTACATCAATAAGAAACGGTTAGAAAAATATTTTTCGAATGGAAGGGTAGGTCGCGAAACGAACGTATCAGTATGTCACGAAACGAACGTATGAGTATGTCACGAAACGAACGCATTGGTACGTCACGAAACCAACGTAACGGTAGGTCGTAAAACGAACGTAGGGATAGGTACCCCTACGTTCGTTTTACGACCTACCCCTCCTTGGATGATCTGATCATCGCAAGGTATCTGTTCAATTCATCTTTGACCTTGGGCGCCAGGAGAAACAGTCCTATCATATTAGGAAATACCATCGCAAAAATCATAGCATCTGAAAAGTCGATCACTGCGCCTAATGAAGCAGACGAGCCGATCACGACAAAGGCAAGAAACAATAACTTGTAACTGATGTCAGAAGCAGTACTGCGACCAAACAAATATTTCCATGACTGGAGCCCATAATAAGACCATGAGATCATCGTAGAGAAAGCAAATAAAACGACTGCCACAGTGAGTACATAGGAAAAATGTGGTATCGCGTCATTGTATGCGGCTGACGTAAGTCCTACTCCAGCTGCAGTGCTGGTGTCAGCGACAACGCCATATTCGAATATCCCATTCATGTTATAGATCACAATGACCAATGCTGTCAGGGTACAGATCACCACCGTATCAATAAACGGCTCCAACAACGAGACCAAGCCTTCAGAGGCAGGATACTTTGTCTTTACTGCGGAGTGTGCTATGGAGGCTGACCCTGTACCCGCTTCATTCGAGAAAACGGCCCTGCGGAATCCCTGAATAAGTACGCCAAAGAAACCACCAACAGCGGCTGAAGGTGAAAAGGCTGATTCGAATATTAAGGCAATAGCATCATCGAGAATAGAAAAATGCATCCCCAGAATGATGAGTGAAGCAATGACATAAAGCAGCGCCATAAACGGGACAAGCTTCTCCGTGACATTTGCTATCCGCTTAATGCCACCGATGATGACTACCCCTACCAGAACAGCCATCACCAATCCAATAAAGAATCCGGCTGATCCACCCTGAAGTCCTGTCATTTCCAGAATTTGTGCTGTAGCTTGGTTAGCCTGAAACGCATTACCACCTCCAAATGAACCACCTACGCAAAATATGGCAAATAGGATGGCGAGAATTTTTCCGAGTCCTGCATAATTCATTTCCTTCAGACCTCTGCTCAGATAATACATAGGGCCTCCATAGACCACACCATTTGCATCTATATCCCTGTATTTAACGCCGAGGGTACATTCTACAAACTTTGAAGACATGCCGAGAAGGCCGCAAACAATCATCCAGAAAGTAGCGCCGGGGCCTCCAAGGCTAACAGCAACAGCTACTCCGGCTATATTACCAAGTCCTACTGTACCTGACACAGCCGTGGCCAAAGCCTGAAAATGGTTTACTTCACCAATATGTGATTCATCTCGGATGGTTCCGGGTATGTCACCTTGTGGCGTAACAAATAGCTTAGTGTTTAAGGCTCCTCCATTAGCCTCCAGGGAGTCATACTTACCCCTGACAACCCGTATAGCAAGTCCGAATTTGCGAATATTGACAAAGCTGAAATACAAGGTAAAGAACAGCGCTCCTCCCACCAGTAGAATGACGACAAAGGGTACTGAAATCGAATTTGTAAACTGAATGGGATAAAAAATAACACTTCCCCAGGCTGCGGCAACCGGTTCAAACCATTCGTTGATTCGCTCATCGAGGCCTTTTGTGGGCATAGTATCCTGCGCTGTTACCCATGCCGGGGCCAGGAAAATAACAAGAAGACAAAAAAGTCTGGAAATGGCTTTTATCATTGGTTTGATTTCTGTTTCGGGCGTTTAAGGTATTTACTTATTTTAGTTTTTGAGGTTAATTACGTGTATTTTATAAAATATTCGACAAAAGTCATTCGTAGTATGCATATCAACCTTAAGCAATGAACATCACTTTAGCAGGCTTGAGTCGGGCTTTTGAAAAATAGGCTATTTTGTCTCGTCATAGCATTGTTTACGATTGAAAGGCATGTAGTCATGACCATCAATGAAATCCCCTTATGAAAAAGATGCCCTTACATTTTCGGATTCTGGCAGGCATGGCCGCAGGTATTATTTTTGCCATTATAGCCCTTCAGTTTTCAGGTGGTGTTGAATTCACCAAAGATTGGATTAAACCCTTTGGCACTGTTTTTATCAACCTCTTGAAACTGATCGCGGTCCCATTGATTCTGGCGTCTCTCATCAAGGGCGTATCTGATCTGAAAGATATCACCAAATTGTCCCGCATGGGGTTGAGAACCCTGGGACTATATCTTTTTACCACCGTTTTTGCTGTTTGTCTTGGACTTACAGTCGTGAATATCATCAAACCGGGCAAGGCTATTTCTGAAGAGACCCGTATCGGAATGCTCTCCGCATATGGAACGGAAGCGGATAAAAAACAGACCGAAGCTGCAGCACAAAAAAGCACCGGACCACTTCAATTTATTGAAGACATTGTACCTGACAACATCATTAAAGCTTCTTCCTCTAATGCATTGATGCTGCAGGTGATCTTCTTTGCCCTGTTTCTGGGTATATCCATGATCATGCTTCCCGGAGAAAAAACAGCAGTCTTCAAGGCCTTCTTTGATAACTTCAATGAGATCATCCTGAAGATGATAGACCTGATCATGCTTGGCGCCCCTTTTGGGGTTTTTGCATTGATGGCTTCCTTAGTGGCAGAGTCACCTAGTATTGACATTTTTATGGCCCTTGGCAAGTATGCGCTGACCGTTTTGATTGGTCTGGCCATTTTAATTTTTGCTTTTTATCCATCCTTGATATATTTATTCACTCGCCGCAACCCGGTTCATTTCCTCCGCCAAATCTCACCTGCTCAGCTCTTGGCTTTTTCTACGAGCTCGAGTGCCGCCACATTACCTGTGACGATGGAAGTGGTTGAGAAAAAGGTTGGTGTGGATAATGAAGTATGCAGCTTTGTCCTTCCTATCGGTGCCACCGTCAATATGGATGGGACAAGTCTTTACCAGGCTGTGGCAGCTGTCTTTATTGCACAAGCGTTTGGCATGGACCTTAGTCTGACGGCACAACTGGGGATAATTGCTACAGCAACGCTGGCCTCCATTGGATCAGCTGCTGTGCCTAGCGCAGGGATGGTCATGCTGGTGATCGTATTAGCACAGGCCGGTATTCCGGAAGCGGGACTTGCGTTGATCTTTGCAGTGGACCGACCCCTGGATATGGTACGCACAGTAGCCAATGTGACCAGTGATTGTACTGTCTCTGTGATCGTAGCTAAATCCATCGGTAAACTCGGCGAACCAGAACCTGGTCCATATGTCAGTTGACGAATGTTTACAGCTCAAATAAATGACGTGACCGTTTATTCAAAGTCTGGTTTCAATACATGGCGTATTGAAGAGCCCATGACCTTCAATACTCCCTGCGATAAACCTACATTTCCTAAGATGGTAAAGAATAAATATATTAGCTGCCCCAAACACTTGAAGCCCTAATTTCTGCATGACAAGCTTCCGGATATTTTTATTGCCTTGACTTCCAGGGTTGGTGGTCTTCCTGGATTTCGTATACGTAAGTAAACGTAAGGAGACGTAAGTAAAAGGATGACCGGGAGGAAAGGAGATCGGCGTATATAGCGGGTATCGAGCCTGGAGAGGGAGGATTGGCGAAGGATTTTGGGGAGGGGTTGCGGGTATAAACAAGTTAGGCAACATGCTAAAAGCCAGCCGCACATTCAAGCACATTTGGTTTTTGCCGACACGCAAAGCCCAAACAAAAAACCAAAAGAGCTTGAATTTTTGCCAACGCTCGACAGAAACAGAATAGTAACATTGACAAACAATAAAAGACATAAATGAAGAACTTTAAAGAAAAAGCCGACCTGATTTGGAGAGTTGCAGACTTACTGAGAGGAGATTACAAACAGTCGGACTATGGAAAGGTAATTCTTCCAATGACCGTGCTTAGGCGCTTGGATTGCGTGCTTGAACCAAACAAACAAAAAGTACTGGACTACTTACCAAAAGTGGATTCTTTGAAAGAAAGTGCCAAAGACATTGCTCTTAACAAGATAGCAGGTTTCAACTTCCACAATAGAAGCCAATTCAATTTTGATAAACTGATTGCCGACCCAAACAATGTTTCTGTAAACCTTAGAAACTACATCAACGGTTTTTCGACCAGTGCAAGGGAAATTATAGAGTACTTCAATTTTGACGACCAGATTGACCGCATGGACGGCCCGCAAGCTGACATTCTTTTCCGTGTAGTTAAATCTTTTCAGGAAATTGACCTTACCGACATGGATTCCATGGAAATGGGTTACACGTTTGAAGAACTGATTCGGAAATTTGCGGAGCAATCCAACGAAACAGCAGGTGAACACTTTACACCAAGAGAAGTCATTCGATTGATGGTAAATGTTCTATTCATTGAAGATAAAGATATCTTAACCCAGGACGGTATTGTAAAAACGCTTTATGACCCTGCTTGCGGAACTGGTGGTATGCTTTCCGTGGGTGAGCAATATGTAAAGGAGCTCAACCCCAAAGCAGAACTAAAAGTATTCGGGCAGGAAATCAATCCTGAATCTTATGCCATCTGCAAATCTGATATGTTGATTAAAGGCCAAAATCC
>JBBRDL010000086.1:0-17487 GCA_038203965.1 Chitinophagales bacterium
GAATAAAAAGGAAAAGCCTTTGACAATCAGCAGTTTGGTCTTTTTTTTGCCTACAATTTGAAATTTAGCCCCTTCCTTTAGATATTGGATAAAGAAAATTCATAAAAATCATATCGAATTGGGTACCATCCTGTAGCTCAAAACTGTTTGAACAGATCGAACGCTATTTCTCTTCAGAATATGGATCTAGTGAAATCTTTGACGAGAAATAGGTAGTGAAAAACTAATAAGCGCCAGCAAACCAGGAAGCAAGAATTATGTGAGATAAATTGGTGAGTTTTTTGAGTTCCTAGCCTTTTTGGTTACTTTTTTGGCGATGAAAAAAGTAACACATCTAGTTTGGCGTGTTTAGCCATAAGTGTTCCAAATTTATTTTGGACGCTTGTGATTTTACATATTAAAAAAGGGCAGCATTAAATGATGCTACCCTTTAAATTCTCACAGTGATTTCTTACCCAATTACATTCTCATAAACTTAGCAGGATACCATTCGTTGTTAGATTGTATCCATAAGAAATACATCCCTGTACCCAGTCGATGAATATCGATTTGCTTTTCAATCAAAGCTTCTTTGCTGACGCCGATCTCTATCCCATCAACGGACATCAAGCGCATCGATTGGATGTCCCCGTTGAAAGAAATATTTAAGATGTCACTTGCAGGATTAGGATAGACCATAATCTCCTGATCAATATTTTCCTCGATTTGCGTGACGGGCACTACCTTTATTTCATTGATTTCAGTGATCGTCATTCCCGATTTTATCAGGGCAGAACCTGTCAGTTTGGTGATGATCACCTGGTCCACAAATATTTTGTCTGAGTCATCACTTGCATCGCATTGTATACGTAGACTTCCAGCTGATGTAGGCACAAAGCCTGGTACTGCCACCGAAGCGACATAAAATGTACCATTATTGAAATGAGTGCCTGCAATGGCTTGGCCAATTGTCGTCCAAGCGCCTGATCCGCTCTTATATTGAATCCAAAAATCTTCTCCTGTTTCCATGCTATTTGCTTTGAAATGGAACTCAATCTCAAGTCCTGTTGCAGTGGAAAGATTGAATGAAGGAGACGTCATAGACGATTGTACACCTGAATTATCTGTCAACCTTATGGAATATAGTCCCTCCCATGCATTAGAACTATTGCTGATCCTCGTAGCATCCGCACCCCCGTCAATCCAGCTATCCCAGCCGGTTTCGAAATAACTGGCCAGGAGCACAACTTCTCCACCCGGAGGAGGAGGTGGTGGTGGAGGACAAGCTGGGCATGGTCCACCACAATCTATACCCGTCTCGCCTTGATTCTGTATTCCATCAGAGCATGTAAAACAAGGTGTACATGGTCCACCGCAATCAACACCGGTCTCTCCCTGGTTTTGAATACCATCACTACAGCTGGGACCGGAACCGCCCCCGATGACCACATTATAATCTTCAACTTCACCATATGTAAAGCTGCCACAGTTGGCCGGATAGCCGGCATATTTCATGGATACACGCATGCGTTTTGTTCCTGAGGATGTTCCGGAAGGAACAGTAAATGTTAAATTAACCGCTGCTGAACCTGTTCCCTGGCCAACTTGTTCGCCCGAATCATTCCAATCAAGATCTCCATTATAATCAATCCAAACACGCCAGTATTCTAGATATGGTGAACTTGAAAAACCCGGGGTCAAATTGATCGTGTAAGCATTACCTGCATTAAGATTTGCGCTGATTGACGTATAATCACCATAACCTCCGTTGTTTCCACTGGTGTTGTTGATTGAACCGAGGACGACTTTATTGATCCACTCATAACTGCTATTCGTTCCATTGGAGCTGCAATATGCCGGTGGTGGAGGTGGTGGTGGTGGGCCACAGGAGGTAAGGCAATTACCACTTGCATTGACCCTGTTGCGGATCACATTACCTGGCTGAGATCCAAAACCAAGATTGAAATTGATACCAATGCCTAAGAGGTGACAGTAACTCATGATCGTACCACCCTCGGGTGGATTGCCTGGTAATGAGCAGCTACCTTCAACGCTTCCCGCACATCCATCAATAGCTGTATTGTTACCATTCCATGCGCATGCATGTGTATGTTTAGAACCTATGACATGGCCCATCTCATGGGTGATCACCATCACCGACCAGCTGAAGGTGGGCACATTCAAATAGGAAGCATCGATACTACTGAAACATTTCCGCCAATCGGGATTGGAAGAACATAAATTATCGAGTACTGCAATACCTCCACTTGCCTGGTACGAAACCAGATGCGAAATGTTTCCGTTAAAACTATCTGTATTTGCCTGGTAGGATGACAACATTGCGCTCGATGAATTGCCTGTGTAAGGACTGTTTGTGGTCCATGCATAAATCTCACTGATCGTCATATTTACGGTTTCATTCGCATAGAGGGTGATGCTCTGGTTAAACAAACCTGTGATATAATTTATAGCGGGTGTTGCACCACCCTTTTGAGTGACGATGTCATCATCAATCTCTATATACACACGTACACAATCTCCTGCGTCGCGACCTGATGCCTGCGGTGTCAGTTCTTCAGCCGTATAACCCAGTCCCTCATCCTGTGTACCACATTCAAAGTCTGAAGATTTATCAAGATCGCTTTCCATGTAGAGTATATGACGGCTTTCTCTGTCGTTTTCAAGACGGCCGAGAACCATGTTGCCTTGATCCGTACTAATCAATCCCATTACTTCATTGCCAAACACCGATAAGGCCACCACGGAGGAAGGATCGCCATCCACTACGCCTTTGTAATGGATACCTGGTGTATAGTTGACGGGAATACCCGGTTCACTACTCGTAAATGCTGTAAAATCTTCAGCAAAGATTTCATGCCGTACAAGATTCAGTTTAAGATCCTGACGCGCTGCGACGGGCAACTTAACCTGAATAAAATCATTTTGATCGGAAAGTACTTTTTGAATAGCTTGTTCATCAAGACTCAGAATCGTTCCTTTTGAAAGTCCTTCAAGTTGAAAGGATCTGTTGGTGACTTCATTGGAGACAAAACGTACCAACGAAACGTCATGAAAAGGTTTCCCTTGCGAAAGCAAATCGGAAATCTCATTTGAAACAGCCTTTTGAGCAAAATTCATATTGCACAAAAGGCAAAAAAGAAGCATTAATGTAATTCTCATTTTGAGTACAGGTTAGTGTTGATTAGAAGAATGGGTCTTAACAATCATACCTAAATAGCCAGCCCGGCATTGTAAAAATGCAGTGCTATTTATTAGTTAATCCTGAGGTGAGCGTAATGTTGCGAATGAGGATAAGAGGACCTTCAAATACCAAAAAGATAAATGGACGTATCTAATTCGTCAATAAATATTGGAATAATTTTATCCGTGTCCAATCATTGACCGACTTTTCTTCTAAAATCAGGGTTTTTATCTATACGCTTCTACCACCGATGTGGGTGATAACCCTGAAAACGATCCATCAAAAAACGAAAGGCAATACCTGTCGGTACTGCCTTTCTTAATAGACGTTTTAATCTTTTGGTGATCACATTTTGCTAAACCTTGTAGGATACCACTCGCCATTGGATTGTACCCAAAGGAAATAAATCCCGGGAACCAGCGCATGAATATCGATTTGTCTGTCTGCAACGGCTGTCTCAGGGATACGAATAGTGATTCCATCCAGGGATGACATTCGGAGTTGATCAATTGAACCCCTAAATGAGATATTCAATAGATCCTTCCCGGGATTAGGATAGACCATTAACTCATTTCCTCCATCAGGCTTGTCGGCCTGAGCATATGGAGAAGGACCATCTATCGGTCGAGCTACCTCCTGAATGGTTATAGCTTCTTCGATCAGCGCGCTACCATTCAGTCTGGTGATCGTCACTTGATCAATATATATCTGGTCACTGTTATCACTTGCATCGCACTGTATTCTCAAGGTACCTGATGATGTAGGTGCAAAATTTGGCACCGTCACTGTAGCTGTGTAAAATGTTCCGTTATTGAAACTTGTACCTCGGGCAAACGTAGCAATCGTTACATATCCGGAACCATTGTTGTACCTGATCCAAAAATCTTCTCCGACTTCCATGCTCACTGCCCGGAAATAAAATTCGATCTTAAGTCCGGTGGCACCGGTCAGGTTAAAAGTTGGTGAGGTCATGGCGGATTGTGTGCCGCTATTATCTGCAAGCCGGATTGAATAACTTCCTTCGTAGGAATTGGTACTGCTGACCCTGGTTACATCTGAACCGCCGTCAAGCCAGCTATCCCATCCCGTCTCAAAATAACTTGCCAACAGGATTACATCTCCCGGAGGAGGTTGACATGGGGCACATGGGCCGCCACAATCTATTCCTGTTTCACCCTGGTTTTGAATGCCATCACTACAGGTCGGTCCAGAGCCGGCAACTATTACAACTGTGTAATCTTCTACTTCTCCCCAGGTAAATGTGCCGCATATCGGAGGATAAGCGTTGTATTGCATGGATACCCTCATCCTTGTCGTTAAGGCCGTAGCCCCTGAAGGAACTGTAAAATTGACGTTGATCGCAGTGGTTCCGGATCCTTGAGCTACCAGCTCCCCGGCATCTGCCCAATCAAGATCACCATTGTAATCAATCCACACGCTCCAGTATTCAGTGTAGGTTTGTCCGGAAAAAGCTGGCGTCAGATTTATTGTATAGGTATTGCCAGCGGTAAGATTTGTGCTTAGCGCGGTATAATTAGCATACCCACCATTATTACCACTCGTATTATTGATAGATCCCAGCACGACAGTATTGATCCACTCATCGGATGTGTTAGATCCGTTTGAAGCACAATAAGCCGGAGGTGGTGGTGGAGGTGGTGGGCCACAGGCTGTAAGGCAGTTGCCAGCGGCATTGACTGTATTCCGGATGACGTTTCCTGGCTGAGGTCCAAACCCAAGAGTAAAATTAATACCAACACTCTGCAAATGACAGTAGCTCATCATGGTACCTCCACCGGATGGGTATCCGGGTAAGGGACAACTTCCTTCAACAGAGCCGGAGCATCCATCGATGGCTGTATTATTTCCATTCCATACACAGGCATGCGTATGGCGTGAGCCTATCAGGTGTCCCATCTCATGTGTGCATACCATCACATCCCAGCTATAGGTAGGCACATTTGAATAGACACCATCAATACTGCTGAAACATTTACTCAGATCTGGGTTGGAATTGCAAATCCCTGAAAATCCAGCTGCTATTCCACCACTTGCCGCATAAGAAACCAGGTGTGACAGGTCGCCATTAAACGTTCCTGTATTGGCCTGATAAGAGCTAAGCATCGCGCTTGACGTACCTCCGGTATAAGGGCTATTCGTGGTCCACGCCTTTATTTCATTGATCATCATATTGATACCGTCATTATTATATAGCACGATCACTTGATTAAAAAGGCCGGTGATGTAATTAGTCGCCGGTTCTGCGCCGCCCTTCTGCGTGACTATATCATCATCGATTTCAATGTAGAGTCTTACACAATCACCGGCATCGCGTCCCTGGGGATGCGCTTTTAATTGGTCTTCGGTATATCCAATCCCGTCATCAAGGGTGCCACACTCAAAACCTGAACCGGCAGCAAGATCCTTCTCCAGGTAAAAGACATGCCTTCCTTCTCTGTCGTCATGAATAGGTCCGATCACTGCATTGCCTTGATCTGAGCTGATTAGAGCCATCACCTGATCATTGAATATGGACAGCGCAACTACAGAATTGGGATCCCCCTCCACGACACCTTTATAATGTATTCCAGGGTTGTAATTTAGTGGTGTGTAGGGATCCTGACTCGAAAAGAGCGCAAAATCCGCGGTGAAAATGTTATGTTTTACAAGGATCAGGGTCATCGTCGCACGATCAGTGAAAGGGACATTTACTTTCACAAATTCGTTTTCGCTGTTACTGGTGAAGAGCTGTTGTATCTCCTCCTGTTTCAGGTCAAGGATAGTTCCCTTCGTGAGTCCGTCGAGATTGTAAGCCCGGTTTTGGACATCATTGGACTTAAATGCAAGGATACCGGTTTCTTTAAGTTGGTGGCCCGAAGCTTGCATTGCTGCAATTTGCGTGGCGATTGCCTTTTGCCCGATGGCAAACCCCCCAACGAGCATAGCTGTGAGGGTCAATAAAAATCTCATCATGGTCAGTGTTTTAAAAAATGGTTGAATACAATCAATTGCAGACAAATACAATAAACCAGGCAGTAGTCACTTGCCTGAAGTTCATTAGCCATCCTTTGGGTACGTCATGAAGCAGGCCAGACCGAAGAGTTATTATTGCATTTAAAATTTCGGATTGCGTCTGACCGCCCTATAAAAATTGCAAATCTTTTGCTAATAGCAAAAGATTTGTGCAACTATTTATAAAAAATAAAAAAAAGCTGTTCCCTAGGGTATGCAGACTCGGGACCACCATCAGCGATTTACTGATTTAATTTGGTTTCTGGCTTTTGGCTTCATCCAGTTTCTTCTGTACTAAATCCACCACAATTTTCTGGTCTTCTATAGCTTTTTCGGTTGATTTTTGAGCTTCAAGGTTTGCGACTATATCTGCTTCAGCCTGTTTGATTTTATCCTTTGAGTCGGTGACTGTTTTATGCAGGCTTTCATTTTCCTTCGACAATTTTGTAAGATTACTTTCCAGCTTGGTGAGCAGTTTTTGCTGGGCTTTATATTCTTCCGGATTATCCTTTACGGATTCGATCACCGCTTTTTGATTGGTGATGTCGGTGCGAGCTGATTCCTGGGCACTGACATTGACAGGAATATTACTTTCCGCGTCATCGATTTTTGCACTGGCATTGGTGATGGTGGTGTACAGGTTTTCATTTTCCTTTTGAAGTTTGGTATAGCTACTTTCAAGCTTTTCGAGTTTCTTTTGCTGCTCTTCAAGATCAAGGGCGATCATATCCACAATGACTTTATTGCCAAATCCTTTCAAAAACTCTTCAGCTGTTGCATATTCCTTGTCGGCGGACTCCAGGTAGTCCCCTCCTCTGTCAAACCAAACAACAAACTCAGTTCCATCAGGTGCTTCAGTAGCAAGGCTGTATACATTTAAAAGAACGCCCTGGCCAATATCCCGGACATGTATGCCCTCTACAACTGATTCTTTAGAGCCCTTGACCTTCGCAACCTTCCCGTAGGATTTAACGTATTCTTTCCATTCTGCCTCGACAAATTTAGGATCAGCCCCTTTAATTTTCAAAATCAGCGCATTCTGAGAACCGGTTGCCATGTTGCGCTTGCCAGAGGTCACCTGGGCCTCAAGTGTGGTAAGTGCTGCAACACTGAGTAGAAGAAGGAAATATAGCCTGATCATATGTATAGGGTTAAAGTATTGTGAGTACTAACTTGAATATCATTCCGTATTACAATCTGTCCGGAAAGAAGGTTTCAAATTACTAAGAATTTTGAAATGGTATTACACAGGACAGAATGGAAGCAGACAGCCGGATGTTGCACTGAAGACTACAAAACCGTCTAAAAAATGCCGCCTCAAGGTTTTACGATTGTAAATACCCTTGAAATGTTGAAGCCGAAATGAATTTGCCCTTTACCCCAATCGCCGACTGTCTCCGTAATAAAACCATTCTCAATCATAGAAGTACTGTTGGTAAAATGAAGCTGGAAGACATGCCCACCGGTCTCAATGTCAAAACCTATAGAAAGTGAATTTCTAAAATCTTGTGCCAGTTGATCCGGCAACACATAGATATATTCCCCATTGATCGAAAGCCGCTTGTTGAGTTTGACCCTGCCGGCAAATCCAAATGCTATCACATCATTACTCTCCTCCACAGTGACTACAAGATTACGATGTACCCACGAGGGAGATAGTTGAAGGCTGAAAACGTTGCTGAATTTCCGGCCGATAATCAGTTGGGTAGTATATGCCAGTCTCGAACTAAAAAGATTCTCTCTGTTAGGGTCTGCCCATTTAAGCGTCTGGATAGCTGCGGTGCCCAGTATCGCCACCGTCACAGGCATGTTTTTTAATCCTGTGCTTTGTCGGAGCCATTTGTATTTGATAAATCCATCATAGGTTTTTTCATAACTGTTCCGGCCGGCTCCGATCGTCAGGCGATCGGAAATGCCGTAGTCCACACCTATTCTGATGGTAGACTGATCAAGGCCGAACAACTCATAGACACCTCCCCTGATAAAACCAAAGCGATGGGAGATTTTAAAATCCAACACCCCAGCTGAAGTACTCTCCAGCGAATGAAGGTTGATCACACGATTTGTTTTAAAACTGGCTGCCGCATACTCGGTAGTCTCCTCTCTCCCAAGTAATGACAGCAATTCTTGCTCCCTCTGTGCAATCGCTTGCCCAGGAAAGGCAGCCATTATCATCATCAATGCCCTAATGTATAATATCTTCAATCGACTTATTTTTTAATTCATCGGAAGCAAATCTGCATTGATATTTATTTTTACCTTTTCTGCTATATTTTCTCTTACCACTTTGGGAATCACAATATTGTAATCCGCCACAAGGATTTCAAAAGTAGCTGATACTGTTATCTTTCCCCCTTTCACGATCACTTGTCCAGGTATTGAGATCGTCTTGGTGACCCCATGAAGGGTGAGATTACCATTAACTTTTGCCGTGTATGTGCCTTCCTTCGTGAGATTGATCTCCTTCATATTGGCTATAGTGCCTTTAAACAATCCTTTAGGATATTTATGGCTCTCCATGTAGTTTTCATTAAAATGTTCCTGCATGAGGGCTTTTTCAAATTGAAATCCCTTTATCAAAACAGAACATTCTATTTGACCACTCGCTGCATCGATCACCACCAGGCCATTGGTATTAGTAGCTTCAATCTTTTCTATTGGTGCATCAGAGGTGAACGATAAACGTCCGACCTTACTATAATATTTCTGTCCCGACATGAGCGGGATAAAAAAGGAGGTGGCCAGTGCCAATAGGATATATTGTTTCATCTTTCGTTTAGTTATCAGGAGCTCCGAGGTTAACCCATGCTTCAATTTTTAACAATTCACACTCTGGTAGTGATGGAGCGTTCTGTGGCATCGCTGAAAACCCGCTTAGCCTTCGCAAAGAACCCAACAACCTTCCTGCATCCACCATCGTTTTGAGGCCGGGGTACGAATCCAGCGGTATGTTGCTGATCGGTGCAAGGCCACTATGACATGCATAGCAATTTTGCTCAATGATCGGTGCTATGGTAAGGGAGTAGGTGACTTGTCCCGTATCACAGGTGTCTAGTGGATACAACTCTTCTTCACTATTTGACGCACATGATATCATAGATGATAACACAGCGATACAACCAGCAAAGAGGAGACCTGATTTCAAATACATTTTAAAATTAAGATTACTACTCTTTTTCTTGTCTAAGCCCTAAAACTATAGCCTGTCATGAAACCAAATGGGAATAATCTCCCCAATGGGAATGATGGCACTCCGAATAGGAAGCAAACCCACCTGACAGCAAGAATTACAGCTCGCCTTCAAGCCACTTTTTAAATAATGGAGATTTTTCCGTACTGACGATCACCTCTTCATAGGCAGGAGGCAGGAGGTCTATCTTCACCCGTGCCTTAGTGTGCGCATGCATCTGTTGAATGGCATCAAGCTGCAGAATGTATTGCCTGTTGATGCGAAAAAATTTAGCCGGATTGATCATCTCCTCGAGATGTTCAAGCGTATAATCCACGGGGTATTTTCTGCCTTCCCTGGTCATCACAAAGGTGATCTTATCCGATGTATAGAAATAGGCAATGTCATGCTGATGCACCAGTCTCAAACGCTGACCCATCCGAATCAGAAATCGCTTTTCACTGGGTTGTTTGGATAATAGTTTATCGACGATCTCTTTATAATCATATTCTTTCTCTCTGGTTTCTTTAAAACGGGCCAATGCCAGTTCGAGGTCTTCCTGACGTATAGGTTTGAGCAGGTAGTAAAGTGCATTGACCTTAAAGGCTTCCACCGCGTATTGATCGTAGGCTGTTGAAAAAATAATCCCTCTTCCATTTAACGGATAGTGACGAAAGATTTCAAATGCTGAACCATCCGCCAAGTGTATATCCATAAATATCAGGTCAGGCACATCGCCCTGGTCAAGAAAATTGATGGTCGATTCTACGCCTTCCGTAACACCCAAAATGAGGGCATCCGGCTCCGCTTTCTGCAGCATGTTAAGAAGGCGTGTTGCAGCCGGTTTTTCATCTTCTACTATAAGTATTTTCATATAGGTTTTCCCTTATGGATGATCGGTATCTTGACTGTAAATGTATTCTGCTCCCGGCGGATTTCAACTTTCACCTTTGCAAGGTACTGATATCGGGCTATCAGGCTGCTCAGTCCAAATCCTGTCGATTCAGTAGAGGGATTTATTTTAGGTTGCTCCGGGTTAGACACTGTCACCCAATCTGCATCCACATGAATAGATATGGTGAGCGGTTTTTCAGCGGACACGGTATTGTGTTTAATCGCATTCTCCACCAACAATTGTATACTCAGCGGGGCGATCCAGCCCGTTAGTCTATCCATTTTTTCTTGTATCCGCAGGTTATTCCCGTATCGCTTTTGAAGTATGTACGTATAGTTTCTGACCAACTCCATTTCTTCTTCGACCCTGATCAGCTCAGCATTTCGATGTGTAAGCACCCCTCTGAAAAAACCTGAAAGCTGATCTACATAATCAACCGCCGCGTGTTGGTCCTCTTCGATAATTCCAGAAAGTGTATTAAAGCTATTAAACAGAAAATGAGGATTGACCTGCGCCTGGATTGCATGAAGGCGCAGCATGGTTTTTTCTTTCTCCAGTTCATGTAATTTTTGGATACGTTTGATCCGGGCCATGATATAGGTGTACGCCATCCATGTAAGGAAAAGAGAAATACCAGCAACAAACCACCATCTAAAATAAAATGGAGGTATGACTATAAAATGTCTTGTTAAAGAATGTGCATTTGAAAAATCTTCATGGTGTGAACCCTCCACCACAAAGGTGTACTCGCCTGGTGACAAACTGGAATACACAGCCCGAATTTCTTGTGTGTATATCCAATCCTGATCATGCCCCCTGAGCATAAACCGATATCTTACAGTGGCTGGATCCTGATACCACAAACCTGTATACTGGACGTCTATAAAATTACTATCTGCCTTTAGTTTGACTATATCCGTCGACCACAGCGCTGCCGGTGTGATGCCTCGGAAATACATTTGTACCTGCTGATTGTTATCTTCCTTCAGTGGTATGTAATGAAGGATTCTGTCTTTATCTGCTATCCAAACAGAACCATCCTTGTCTTTTACGGATGCATTAATAGTTGGTGTAAACGAATTCAATCCGGATGATTCAGTATACAAATTCATTTGGCCAGATCTGTTGCGCACCTTTATGCCACCCTCCCGTATCATAAGGATTTCATCTTCTCCAGACGTGATCAGGCTTTTGATCAGGCCTTCATTCCCTTGAACCTGATCAAGTATTTGCCCGGATCCGTCAACATGAAGGATTTGACCTTTAGCCCCTGCTATCCAGATCGTATTTTCAGGACCAGATGTGATACTATAGATCGTCTTTGGATTAGCAACAAGCTGATCTAGCGTATCAATGGATAACTGGAAATATTGGAAATGTCCGTTTTCAAGCAAGTATAGACCCTTACCATCAGTGCCAAACCAGGTCTTGTCATCTGCCCCGGCAAATACATCATAAACATATCCTTCAGGGAAATTGAATTTTTCATAAAAACCGGTGATGGTTATATCGCTTCTGAATGGATCATCTTTCCACTGCAACTCAGAAATCCCCCCCAGTGTAGCGAGCCAAATCGTCTGTCCACGACCATCCAGATTAAGGATACTGTTGTTGGATAATCCATCTTTTTCGGTTAGATGAATATGGCGTTGCGAATGGGGATCATAACAATACAATCCTTGTCCAAAAGTACCTATCCATAAACGTCCTCCAGGATCAATATACATGGATAAAATATTCATTTTTTCATTTTGCATCAATTGGCGCACCTTTTGATCTGATCGGTTCATTCCATATAAGCCCGACTCACTTCCTATCCAGATCTCATCCCCGGAACTCGCCAAAGCTTGTATTCCGGAAATACCGGGCATCACAAATTCAAATCGAGTATTGGCAATGTAGATTTTATTTCCCGAGGTCACCCATAGATTACCGCTTATATCGTATAGCAGGCTTTCAATACGATCCTGCAATTCAATTGGTAAATTAATATTGGTACAAGCTCCTTGCATCGTGCAGCGTGTAATAGATTTCTCCGTCCCAATCCAACCTTCGCCTGACCGGCCTTTTGACAGGCCTATGACACTGCCGAAAGTTGGCGGAATGGACATCAAGGCGACAAATGAATCCATCTCCATCTGGTAGTAAGCCAATCCATGATCATACAACCCTATCCATATGTCACCATTATCCGACATTTCAAGTTGCGTTACGATCTCATCCTGCAACCCATGTTCTTTATTGATATGCATTAATGACTCAGGTCCTCCCGACTGATAAATCCAAATCCCATTGTCCGTAGCAAGCCATAATCTACCTTGCTGGTCAAACAAGGCATCATATACATCATCTATCCCTTCCAGCTCTTGGTATCTCAACCTTAAGAGCCTTTCGCCGTCCAGGGTCCAGACTCCCTTTCCATATGTTGTAATAAACATCTGATCCGACGTGCTAAACAAAATTTTAGATATGACAGCCCCACTCAGTGAATCAAATTTCAGATTCTTCTTTTGCCCTTGAAGTGTCATCGATTGGAGAAAACCATCTTCATATCCTGCCCATAGCTGGCCTTTCCGACTTTGAGCAATACTTGTTACCTTTTTGAGTTGCTGATCTGAACGCGGTTCAAGTCTGTACCTTCTGCCATCATACCAGAAAATACCCTTATCGGTCCCAAGCCAGATTAACTGATCATCTCCCTGAAAAACACTATTGATTTGTTTGACATCTTCAAGCATCAATGCCGGTTCCTGACGAAAGTGAAACTCCTGGCCGACTGCCTGAAGATAAAAAAGGATAAAGCAAAATAACCAAAACCCTTTCATGGTTTACCAGATAAAAAAAGTGTAGCCTGCACGTTAACTTGTATTTCCTGGGCTATCTTCTGGTTGACGATGCGGGGTATCTCAATCTGATGATCCACGAGTGGAACTAGAAAAAGTGCACTTGCTTTTATTTGATTTCCGGTGGAAATGATTTCAACTTTCAATATTCTTTCTTTGGCCCTGCCATGGATATGGAGTTGCCCTTTGGCACGAACGTGGTAGGTACCGGGTTTATTCAACTCCACATGTTCGATTATTTTGCCTAAAAAAGTAGCGGAAGGAAACTTATCCGCTTCCATATAGTTTTCATAAAAATGTTGTTGTTGCAGGCCATTGTTAAAACCTTCAAACGTGCTGATGTTGACTGCAAAGGCAAACGATAAAGCTTCTGCGTCAATGACACCTTCCATTTTTTTTGAAGAAGCTTTTATGGTTTCCAGCGGCGCTTCTGACGTAAATGAAATGGTTCCTTCCTGCGTTTTATAAATATGCGCTTGCCCGAAAGTGAGATTTAGGGTGACTACAGATAGCAGGAATATGTAAGCAATTTTTTTCAAGAAGATTTGATTGTCCATAAAGCTATTGCATAAACGTTTTGCAAGCTGTAGATGTATTGAAGGCTATATGTCAATGTATATATTTGAAATATAGCTGGCGTTTCGAGATTATACCTTCCACTCTTCTTCTTTTCGATAGACGACCCCCTTGAAAAGCGCGACCAGGTCTTCTCCCCTGGTGACTTTGATATGATAGATGCCTAGTTTATGCCCGAGGGAGGTCTCTTCTGCTACGGCCGTGAGGATGTCTCCTGTCATCACCGGTTTGAGATGATTGATGGATGTCTCGATCGAAACAGATTTACGTCCCCGTGCATTGGATGCAAAAGCGAGTGCGGTATCGGCCAGCGCATAGGTGATGGCTCCGTGTGTAATACCAAAACCATTGACCATCTCCGGACGAACGACCATCTCCAGCGTGCAATGACCCTCGCCTTCACTTATCCTGCGTATGCCCAGCCATTGTGAAAACAAATCACCCTGGTACATATGCTCGACGATACTGTTCATACGTAGAATGTTTTTTTTGTTTCAGCCATCTTTCTTAATAGGACGCTGCAACGGTATCTTTCTTCTTTATACAGGTAATAGAGTGCATCTATCTGCCTGACACATTCTTCAATGCCTGTTTCATCTGCCCACTTTAGCAACCCTTTAGGATAATTGACACCCAGTGTCATCGCCATGTCAATATCTTCCCTTGAAGCAATGCCATAATAAAGCGCATCCGTCGCTTCATTGATCAGCATGATCAAAATCCTGTTGAAAAGAAAGGTATGCTCATCTGTCAATGGTTCCGATGATTCTTCCGCAGGTGTTTTATAATCATAATATCCTCTTCCTGATTTACGTCCGTACCATCCGGCCCTGATCATGTTGACTTGCAATTGCGAAGGGCGATATCGCGAATCAAAATGCATAGCAGTCCATACCGATCGCGTGACTGCTTCATTGATGTCATTGCCGATAAAATCCATGAGTTCGAAAGGGCCCATTTTAAAACCGCCGAGGCGCTTAACCGCTGTGTCAATCATCGCGGGGGTTGCTATTTGTTCTTCAGCCATCCGAAGTGCTTCGCCATAGAAGGGTCGTGCTATGCGATTGACAATAAATCCGGGGGTATCTTTTGCGAGCACCGTTGTCTTGCCCCATGACGTGATTTCCTGCTTCACCTTGTTGGTGACATCTTCTGAAGTCTGCAAGGCAGGAATGATCTCCACCAGTTTCATCAAGACTGGCGGATTAAAAAAGTGAATGCCAATAAACCTTTCCGGGTGTTTCAATCCATTGGCCAATCCAGTGATGGATAATGAAGATGTATTTGAAGCCAGGATGGCAGTCTCTTTCAACAAAGGTTCAATCAATGAAAACAGTTTCTTTTTCTCTTCTTCAATCTCTACGATGGCTTCGATGACGAGATCGCTTCCTTCAATGCTATGAAGCTGGTCTACAAAATACATGCGGCCAAAAACTGTCTTTGCTTCCTGGTCGGTGATTTTTCCCTTCTCTGCAAGCTTGTTGAGGGACTGTAGTATTGCATCACGGGCCTTGATGATGGCATTAGGAAATGCATCGAAGAGAATGACTTCATGGCCTGCCATCGCCGCTACCTGACCGATGCCGCTGCCCATTGCTCCTGCACCTATGACCGCTACACGTTTCATTTGCCGATGAAATTAGCTTTGCGTTTTTCTAAAAATGCACTGACGCCTTCGCGGTAATCAGCTGATTTTCCTGCTGTGGCTTGTATTTTCTCTTCCATATCCAGCTGGTCAGCGAGGTTGTTTTCAAAAGTTGCATTCAGGGCTCTTTTTGTGAGGGCTAATCCACGTGTTGGCATGGCTGCGATGCGCTGGCTCAGTTTTGTGACATATTCTTCCCAATCTCCATCGGGAATGGCTTTATAAATCATCCCCATGGCTTCTGCATCTTTGGCCGAGACTTTTTCTCCAAGCATCATCAATGCGCTGGCTCTTTGAAAACCGATAAGCCTGGGGAGATGATAGGTACCTCCACTATCAGGTATCAGGCCGATATGACTGAAGGCTTGCAGGAAGTAGGATGATTCTTTCGCAATCACGATATCGCAGGCCAGAGCGATATTGGCTCCTGCTCCTGCGGCTGCACCATTGACTGCGGCGATCACGGGCATTTCGAGATCGCGGAGTCTGGTGATGATCGGATTATAGTGTTCGGCCACGATGCTTTGCATCGGTGGGCCATTTGGATCCGTCACTTCATGGAGGTCTTGTCCTGCACTGAAGGCTTTGCCTTCGCCGGTGATCACCACGCATCGAGTACCGTCTTCAGCGCACACATCGAGCAATTGCTGCAAGCCTATGGCCATCTCGCGGTTAAAACTATTATACCGGTCGGGTCGATTAAGCCTGATGGTGGTCACATCGCCATCTCTGGTACAAATAAGGGTATTTGTAGGTGTAGGTATCATGAATGGTGGTCCAATTTAGGGATATAAAGTAAAGCTATTTTTAGGAGATGAGTCAAGGCATGGATATGTACACGGCATGGTCGAATGCCCCGTTTTGCCCCCAACCCCCGAACGGGGGCCCAGTATGATATGTCATTTGAAAAAACAAAATATTAAGCATGGAATTCTTAGCCAAACATATTCCAACTCTATTGTGAATCCATATCAATCCATGTATAAAGCGAGTCCTTTCAGATAATGGCCTTCCGGATGGAAGATAGACACGGGGTGATCAGGTCCTTGACCTAGTTCGTGCACTACCCTGGCCAGACGACCTGACTCGATGGCTGCTGCGACGATGGTATTATGGAAAAGAGGTTTATCGACAACTTGGGAGCATGAAAAGGTAAAGAGCATTCCTCCCTTTTTTACTCTTGCCATGGCCATCATATTAAGGCGTTTATATGCTTGTACGGCGTTATGTCGTTTGCTAAGACTTTTGGCAAAGGCAGGTGGGTCTACGATGACGATATCAAATAGCATGTCCGTATCGCCAAGCCAGGTGAGTACATTTTCTTTGATGGATTGATGTGTCCCTTCAAAGGTGTTGATGGTGAGATTTTTTTCAAGCAATTCGAGGGCACTGGCAGAAGAGTCTATTGAGACCACGTGCTTAGCACCTCCTTTAAGTGCATATACTGAAAAGCCCCCCGTGTAACAAAAACCATTGAAGACCTCTTTTCCAAAAGCATATCTGCGGATCAGTTCACGATTTTCGCGCTGATCGAGGAAGAAACCTGTCTTTTGTCCTGTCTCAACATCAACAGCAAAAGCAACGCCTCCTTCATGCACGATCAGCTCACCAGGTGACACGCCTTGCACCCATGCATCGGTGATGCGGTGTGCGTAATTAGATGGTAAGGCGTCTTTGCTTTTGGAATAAACAGATTGAATAGGTATCCCCGGAAGATGGATTAATGCTTTTGCGATCATCGGGATCGCCTTATACATGCCGATGGAATGTGCTTGTACTACAGCCACTGGTCCGTAAACATCAATGATCAATCCCGGAAGTTGATCCCCTTCTCCATGTACTAGCCGAAACGCATCCGTATGACCTGGTACAATCATCCCCAAAGAAAGTCTGTACTGCGCTGCCGCTTCCAGTCTCGACTGCCAAAAGTCCTGGTCCGTATTGACTTCTTCGAAAGCGATGAGGCGGATGGCCAGACTGCTATCTTGATAATGTCCTGTACCCAGTACCTGACCTTTTGAATCCTGTACTACGACTGTTTCACCATCCGCCAGACCCTCTGTTCCGGAAAGTATCGCTCGTGAAAAGATCCAGGGATGACGACGTAAGACGGATTGCTCCCGGCCTTTATGAAGTTTGATGATTTGCATGGGGGGCAAAGGTACT
>JBBRDL010000087.1:0-17441 GCA_038203965.1 Chitinophagales bacterium
CTTCCTGTTACTAACCAGGTTGTCAAACACCCTGTCTTCGAGACTGAGCTGTCCAGCCTCCAATGCACCTTTTAAATCAGCCAATGGGGTGATGTGCAATTGTTCTGCTTTGTCGAGCCAGGCAACATTGTGCCTCTCTAACAGATTTCGACTGTATTTATGTTCAAGGCTTTTGACGAAAGCCACTGATTTATCGATCGAACATCCACTTGCAGAGGACATCGTCTCATCGACCACCAGCACCACAAACAAATCATGCATGATTCCACCTATCGCCCGCAGGTCGTGATTATGGCTGGTCCATTGTGTACAAAATGCCTCTATATCCTCGTTGACTAAGGGAATCTTCTCATCCTCAAATGGCTTGTCAGCCTGGTAGATCCACACTCTTGATTCATCAGGAAAGGCAAGAAGATTTCTCATCTTTTATTTAATTGTTTTTCTTCAGCTAAATCAACGGAAGGTGATAATTCTATAACATTTGTATTTAACATAACAAACATAAGCCATAAGCCATAAACCATAAGCTATAAGCTATCAACCATAAACTATTAACTATCAACTCTATTCAACACCAACTCCGACAAATCATACACCATCACTTCATCCTGCTTGTCGGCCGCCTTTACCCCGTCAGTTAACATCGTCATACAAAACGGGCAATTGGCCACAATAGTTGCAGCTCCAGTCCCGATAGCCTCCTCTGCCCTCTCTATATTGACCCTTTTATCGCCAGGTTCATCTTCTTTAAACATTTGGGCTCCACCGGCTCCACAACACAAGCCATTGGATCTTGATCTGCTCATTTCTTTAAGTTCAACATTCAATTGTGCCAATACCTCTCTTGGAACTTCGTAGATGCCATTTACCCGGCCCATATAACAGGAGTCATGATAGGTCACTGTGATTGGCTCCTGACCTTGCTTAAGTTTAATTTTGCCGTCCTTGAGCAACTGATTAATCAGTTGGGTATGGTGTATGACTTCGTAGTGACCACCCAAAACAGGATATTCATTTTTTAAGGTATTAAAGCAATGCGGACACGATGCTATAATCCTTGTGATACCATATTGGTTGAGTGTACCGATATTCTGATGTGCCAACATCTGAAACAAAAACTCATTGCCAGCCCTGCGTGCAGGATCGCCTGTACATGCTTCTTCATCGCCCAGTATAGCAAAATCAACACCTGCTGCATTCAGTAATTTAACCAACGCCACGCTGATCTTCTGCGCCCTGGGATCATAGCTCCCCGAGCACCCTACCCAGAATAAATACTCCGGCTTGCGCCCTTCTGCTGCGAGTTGACTAACTGTTTTTATTTCCATCTTTTTCTCCTCTTTTTTCTTCGAAGATTTCGACACTAACTCTTTACAACAACTTCTAACTGCTATCTTCTAACTGCTATCTTCTAATTTACTTGTTCAATCCATTTACTCCTCGGCTCCGGCACCTGCCACACCGCCCCGCTACTCTCGAGGGCGTTAAACATAGGCACCCATTCTGGAGGTCCTTTAGAATCCATCAATATCTGATACCGACGCATCTGCAGGATGGGCTCCAATGGATCTATCATGACAGGGCATGCTTCCACACATGCATTACAACTTGTACAAGCATTGATTTCTTCAGGTGTAATCCGATCAAAAAGAGAAAGTCCATCATCAAAATTGGCTTTGTCCAGAAAGGCATGTTGACTTGTCTTTTCTTTGCTGATGAATTGTGTAGAGCCGGATTGGATTTTGTCGCATACTTCTTCGACACGATCCCTTATGTCCATCATGACTTTGCGCGGAGATAATTTTTTTCCGGTTATATTAGCCGGGCATACATCCGTGCACCGACCGCATTCAGTGCAAGTGTATGCATCCAGAATATTTTTCCACGACAGGCCTGTGACATCCTTAGCACCGAAATCTGGATTTGCATCTGGCAGTACCTCCTGATCTGATGTAGATGGTATGCCAAGCATTGAACGCACCTCATTCATGATCACGGGCATATTGCTCATCTCGCCTCTCGACCTGAGTTTAGCAAACCATGTATTCGGAAAGGCCAGAAAAATATGAAGATGCTTGCTATGCGGCAGGTAGATGATAAAACCATATACCACCATCACATGCAGCCACCACCCCGCTCTTTCGATCCACATTAACCAATCTGATGAAAATCCGCTAAACAGCAATGGCCCAAGCCATCCACTCACCGGCAGAAAACCTGTTGCGGGATAATGCTCCGGATCGATTTGTTGAAGCATGGTATCTGCACTATTCATACTCAGGATAGCTACCACCAGGATGATTTCGGCCAATAAAATCAGGTTGGCATCAAGCCTAGGCCATGCGGTCATTTCTGCTTTCCAGAAACGGGAAAGCCTGAGCACATTTCTCCGAAGAAGGAAAATTATACTAGCGACAAAAGCAAGCGCAGACAGGACTTCAATCAGGCCGATCATGAACGTATAAAACCAACCCAAGTATACTGCGAAAAACCGATGAGTGCCGAAGAAGCCATCAATTAGTATTTCAATAAGCTCGATCTGTGTAAGCAGAAAAGCAGTATAAATAAATAGGTGCAATACCGCAGGAATGATCCGCTTAAACATCATCTGCTGCCCAAAAGCAACAAGAAGGACGTTTTTCCATCGTTGGGCTTCATCACCTGAGATATCTTCAGGTTGGCCCAAATGAATATTCTTCCAGATGCGGTAAAACTGTTTACCTGCCCAGGAAAAGGTGATAATCGTAAGGATAGAAAAAAAGATAATGTTGACCGGCATCAGCGCGTTGACTTATCGACAAACAAAGATTAGTAATTTTCCACTTCTCTGACTACTTTCGCCAAACAATACTTTTACCTTACAGGGATCATGCCTTTCCTGGTTAAATAAGCTCAATTGTGTCATGAAAATATTAGATCAGACCCAGATAAAGCAGAAAATCAAGCGATTAGCCTTTGAAATTCTGGAGAATAACTTTGAAGAAAAATCGATTGTATTGGCTGGAGTCAATAATAATGGGACAGGTTTTGCAAAGCTCCTGGAAAAAGAACTAAAAAAAATCACCGAAATAACCATCCAGATTGTCACCATCCGTCTCAATCCTGCTGCCCCTTTGTCTATTCCTATCGATCTGGATACCCCGGTAGAATCGCTAAAAGGAAAGAGTATCATTGTGATAGATGATGTAGCTAACACAGGCAGAACGATTTTTTATGCTTGCAAACCCATTCTGGATATCATCCCCAAAAAACTCGAGGTGGCTGTGTTGGTAGACCGTAAACACAAAACATTTCCGATCTATCCTAAATATGTTGGCTTTTCGCTGGCTACCACTTTGAAAGAGGATATCGCCATTGAGATCATCAGTGCTAAGGAATGGGGTGTTTATCTCAGCTAAACAAGTGTTGTAAAAGAAATATCCTCAACTAGAAGGTGATCATTCCTTTGGAATCATCAGCTTGCAGACATCTGCAAAGCTTTAATCTCTTCCTTGATCTGGGGGATCATATTAAGTGTTTCCTGATAGCCTATCTCATACATTTCCTTGATCTTGGTAAAATTAAACCGACTGTACTGGTAGATGGCTGCCGGTTCAATGAGGACATCACAATATTTAAGTTCAGGTTCAATCGTGTTGATGGCTGCAAGATTAAATGTTCGGGCAGCAACTCCTGCGATGGTAGACACTTCATCGAACGTGAGGACCTTTCTTGGTATCAGATTGACTGCAATAATATAGTTTGTAAGATCCCTGATAGGGGATACCGGCAGGTTCATCAACAAGCCACCATCGGCGTACCAGTAATTTCCGATGTGAATGGGTTCGTACAATACTGGAATAGAGGAGGAGGCAACAATCACATCATGTAAGGGACCGGAGTTGATAATTTCTGCTTTCCCGGAATTGAGATTGGCAATAGCTACATACAACGGTTTTTTCAATTCTTCAAATGTCTTTTCCGGTACATACCGATGGAGCATTTTACGAAGAAATGTATGCCGTACAAAGCCTTTATTTGGAAGGCGAAGCGAAAACATCCAGATCAGACTTCGCTCGCTCGCGATGGCGAGTATTTCAGCAGGGGTATACCCATGTGCATACATAGCTCCGACAATACTGCCTGCACTGGTCCCGGATACAATGGATGGAAAGATGCCATTTTCTTCAAGTGCCTGTAAGACCCCGATATGAACAACACCCCGTGTTCCTCCTCCTGATAAAGCTATTCCGATATTATGCATGCACAACTGTTGACTTATTTTAATAACGCAAAGATCGGGATAAGGATGTTATTAGGATGAAATAAAAGCACCCCACCCGATTTAGACAGGCTGTCAGGAATTGATAACTTGTTCCCTGAACCAATTCCCTGACAAGGTGTTAGTGATCATTTCTACCCTTAGTGATATGAAAGTTTCCCACATAGATTATGCACGGATAGGCCTTTGGAGCCATACGGATCTGGCTTACCTTACCCATGATTCCTCGCTTGATCCCTTTCTTGCTTATCCTCCTTCAATATTGTCTTTTCCTGAAGTCATTGTCAATCGAAAACAGAAACCTGTTGACAGAGGGCTTTTGTTGAGGGTGTTAAAAAAGCAATACCAACAGCTTGGCCTTTCACTTCCAGTAGCTGATGAGGTACTGTTGCATGAAAATACCTTCACAGTCACGACTGCTCATCAACCGACTCTTTTGACGGGATCATTGTACCATATTTATAAGATAGCGTCAACCATCCATCTTGCCCAACGCTTAAACCAGTCTTTGATCGAAGAAACCATTATACCGGTCTTCGTGGTGGGTAGTGAAGATCATGACTGGGAGGAAGTCAATCATTTCCATCTTTTCGGCAGGAAATATCAATGGGAGCGTCCGGCATCGGGGCCCTGTGGCAGATTATCGCTCGATAAATTAGATATACTCATTCAAACCGTAGGCGAGCTCTTTAATAATACTCCTCATGGGCAGGAGATTAAAGCAATGCTCGAAGGCGCATTATCGAAAGCAACGAATTACGGACAGTTCCACCAACTGATCATTCATCATCTTTTTGGACAGCATGGATTGGTGATGCTCAATATGGATGATCCTGAATTGAAAAAAGCATTTGTACCGGTGATGGAAAAGGAGATACGAGAACAGTTTTCGCTCAAACACGTTGCCGCAACCCAGGCTGCTCTTGAAAAAGCCGGGTATAAAACACAGGCCTTTTGCAGGCCAGTCAATCTTTTTTACCTCTCAGACAATCGAAGAGAAAGAATTGATCCGGTAGAAGGAGGTTTTTTACGCGTAGAAAGCGGCATAAAATATTCCCTTGATGAGGTTATTGAAAAATTACATCAGCATCCGGAATACTTCAGCCCCAATGTCATCATGCGGCCTCTATACCAGGAATATATCCTGCCTAATCTAGCTTACATCGGGGGAGGTGGAGAGATCGCATATTGGCTCGAACGTAAATCACAGTTTGAAGCGGCAGGCATCCATTATCCAATGTTGATCAGGCGAAATTCACTCCTCTTGATTGATGAAGCAACCGCCACGCAGATCACAAAGGCTGATCTAACCTGGGAGGATTTGCTGCAGGATTACAATGCTATTGTAAAAGTATATCTGCACAAACATAGTCAAACAGATCTTGCTTATACGACAGAGCTTGAAATGTTGAAATCAGCTTATTCAAATCTTTCATCTAAAGCAGAAAAATTAGACCCTACTCTTTCTAAAGCTATCCTAGCTGAAGAAAGCAAACAGGTTAAACAATTTGAACAACTTGGTTCCCGGTTGATGCGTGCTGAAAAGCAACTGCAGGACACCAATCTCAAACGGATACAAAAACTTAAAGAAAAGCTATACCCTGAGAATGGGTTGCAGGAACGACATGAAAACTTTCTTTCCTTTTACGCTCAATATGGCAGTATATGGATTGAGGCCATGATCGAAATATGTGATCCGTTTAAAGAAAGTTTTACGATTGTTGAACTACAGGAGGGGTAGTTGATTTTCTTGGTTTGGACCTGTTTTCAATCAACATAAGCAAGGTTGCAAGATTGGTCCGGAGTTCACTCCTGTCGACGATATAATCAAGAAAACCATGCTCCAGTAAAAACTCAGCTGTCTGGAATCCTTCCGGAAGGTCCTTTTTAATAGTTTCTCTTATGACCCTTGGCCCTGCGAATCCAATTAAGGCTCCTGGTTCAGCAAGGTTAAAATCGCCAAGCATCGCATAACTCGCTGTCACCCCGCCAGTTGTTGGGTCTGTCATGAGGGATATGTATGGTATTTTGGCAGCAGCTAATTGGGAAAGTTTTGCTGAGGTTTTGGCCATCTGCATGAGGGAAAAGGCAGATTCCATCATCCTGGCCCCACCCGACCGGGAAATAATCATCAAGGGTGTAGCATTTTGGATACTGTGATCAATAGCCCTGGCAATCTTCTCTCCTACAACGGATCCCATACTACCCCCAATGAATCGGAAATCCATGGCTGCTATGACCAAAGGTTGATCATCTACAGTGCCAACAGCTACTGCGAGTGCATCATCCATCCCCGTTTTTTCTCTTGCCTCTTCAAGGCGGTCACTGTAAGGTTTGAGATCGGTAAACTCAAGAAAATCATATGAAATAAGGTCGTCAAACAACCTGGTAAACCCCTCATCAAAAATAAGTTGGAAATACTCCTTAGAGCCTATCCGCTCATGATATTGGCATTTAGGACATTTGTAAAAATTCTCTTTGAGGTCTTTTACGGTACTCGTCTCGTTACACTGCTCACATTTATGCCAGAGTCCATCAGGGGTTTCCTTCTTTGATTTGGTTGCTGTCTGGATGCCGTGGCGTAATCGTTGGTACCAGCTTTTAGATTCTTCCTGCATATTCCCGTAAGTGAGACTGTAAAATTGGGTAAAAAATAGCAAACCCGGAATAATAACACTCCGGGTCCGCCAATTTCATGGGATTGTAATGTATTTTAATGCAGGAGTGTGATATTGCCCTTTTTGAAATAACTCTCCTCGTTAGGGCAATTTACAGTCAGATAATAGCCAAAAACATCCGGTGAAAGTTGTTTGCCATTGAAAGTACCATCCCAACCAATATTCTGATCAGTAGACGTGAAAACCTTCTCACCCCAACGATTATAAATGTTGAGCTCCATCGATGCAACAAAATTGCTCCGTACGAATAGCATATCATTTTCTCCGTCATTATTTGGTGTAAAAGCATTTGGAATAAAAATATCCCGGTCATCACAAAATAGATCACTTAAAGCGACCGAGATACAAGCGGTTCCTATACATCCATGATCATCTGTCACGGTTACACAATATGTAGTGGATTCCGTCGGAGTCACCACAGGGTTAAAAATAGGATCAACAAACTCCCCGGTTGATGCAGACCAGACGTAGTCAAAGTCAGGATTCTGGTTGACTGTAAGTTGTGATGACTCAGTCAGATTGACTGTATCCGGATCAGCAGTAATAACGATTGCTGGAGAGAAAGTAAATACTTCGACAGTATAACTTAATACCTCAACGCATCCCAGATCTACATTCGTCACAGTGACGCTATACGTTGTTGTCTCAAGAGGCTGCACAACAATTGATGGCAAAATGCTTCCTGTAGGATCCCAAAGATATGTTAGATTCTGTCCATTGTTGTCGGTGACAGTAATGGTCGTTTCATCTCCAAGACAAACACCTTCATCTCCCATAATAGAAAGATTAAAATCTATTGGCGTCACACAGATGGTATCTGCATCCTGACAACCCAGTGCATCGGTGCCGACCACATGATAACATGAAACGACATCAGGCGAAACATCTACACTAAGACCTGTTCCAACAGATTGATTGTTAGCATCAAACCACTCGTAAGTCACACCATTAATTGAATTGACTGTCAACGTTGCTACTCCACCAAGACAAAATGATTCATCTTCAGAAGAAATATTAATATCGAAAAACGTGGGTGAAAGACATACGGTATCGGCTGCCTGACAACCAAGTGGGTCAGTGCCGATCACATAGAAACATGCCTCTGTGCCTGGCGTAACATCAATGCTGATACCGGTACCTATCAACTCATCATTTGCATTGTACCACTCAAAGGTTACACCTGCTACGGAAGAAGCAACAAGCGTGATGGTTTGGATATAACAATAAGCTGTGTCATTAGGTATAATATTTATCACAAATGTAGGATCTGGTTTCAGGACCGTCACAGTATCCGATTTCGAACAGCCAAGGGTATCCATGGCCATACCAATATAGGTCGTCGTATTTTCTGGATTGACTACAAAGACAGAGCCTGTAGAAAGTAAATTGCCTTCAAGATCTTTACATACGATTTCAACATTCGTATTACCAGTAATGGTTGCTGTAAGTGTAATGTCTGAAAAATCACAACTTGTAATGGTTTCGTCACCTGTGTTAATTTCAAAATCATCAGGTATGAGCAATTGGATACTATCTATGATTTCGCATCCAGGTAATGAGTCCTCTGTGATGGTCACATAAAACCAGGTATCATTTACAACCCCGGCAGTTGGGTTTTGTGAAGTTTCATCATCCAGAAACTCAGCAGGCGACCATATATAATTGTAATCGGCATTAAAACCAGGATTGAGTTGGATCGAATCCATAAAGCAGTTTACAATTGCTTCGGGAAGCTGATCAAGTATTATGTTGGCGGTTATCGTATCAGTGACTGAGACATCACATCCATCCCGGGACGACAACGTAACAATATATTCTCCAGGCTGTGTGTAAGTATAGGAAGGGTTATCTAAAGACGATGTATCGGTTGTGATATCCGGATCACCAAAATCCCAGAAATGATCTTCACTATTTGTGGAGCTATTAATAAATTGTACCGTAAGGTTTTTACAATCAGTGGTATAATCAAATTCAAGGTTTGGAAGTTGTTGAACATTCACATGAATAGAATCTGTCAACGTACAGACACCATCTGTAACAGTTACATAATACGTAGTGGTAATGCCAGGGTACGCGAGCGGATTCCATGGCTCAGTCAAATCAAGTCCATTTAAAGAATCGAACCATATATACGTAAGAGCGGGATCGCCTCCAATCAGTAATAGAACTGACTCGCCACTACAAATACTATCTGCATCGGGATTGAACTGTATGTCAAATTCCTGCACAGGAAATGATTTTGCTATGGCGTCTGTACATCCATTAATATCTGTGACGATCAGCACGAGGAAGACAGTTGAAATACCCTCAACATCAAAAGTAAATGTTGGATTTTGCTCCGTGCTTGGTATTACCCCACCTGGATGGGTCAACAACCACTCCCAACCTACGATAGGGAAAGCGGGATCAGTTGATAGATCCACCACATCAAGCACAATGCCATCTGTACAAGAAGTAGAACTATAGCTAAACTCTGCATTCAATTCAGAAATAAAAACACCAATCTGCTGTATAATAGTGTCGAAGCAAATCAAAGCACTGTCATTGACTATAAGTGCTACATCATAAAAGCCTGGCTGGTCATACGTATAGGTTGGATTTTCTTCAGTGGAGGTATCGCTGTTAGGATTGCCGAAGTCAAAAATCCAGAGATACTCGTCTGCCAACTGTGACGTATTGGTGAAAGTCATAGATAAATCTTCGCAATTCAAACCGGGAGAAGTAAAATCTGCTGTTGGCACATCCCGGCAGGAACGGACGTTATATTGGAAATCTACCCTTGTCTCCGCGAGTTTAACGCCGTTTCGATAGGAAGTAACAACAATTGTAATGATAAATTGTCCTACGGTATTCGGTCGTCCTGTCAAACGTCCTGTGACGGGATCTATTTGAAGAGGAATACCTCCCATGATGTTAGCCAGACTATATGGCGGCCGCCAATTGACCAGATCATAAGGTGGAGGATTGGGGGGTTGGGGCATATTATTAATGATATCCCCTCCTGAAAACGGTGTCTCAAGCCTGAAGGCTAAAGAGTCGCCCTGGGGATCAAATGCATTGGGAATAAAATCAATGTCTTTATTGACACATATATACACTGGAGGATAAGCCCCGATTTGGGGTGAACTCTTACAAACACTTTGTGCTGCAGAAGACATTTCCACCAAGAGTGTCAATCCTGTCAAAAGGGGATTCAAAATATTATTAATAGATCCATTTCTGCAACAACGCTGGTAGACTATCTTATAGCCATTTGCCCAGAATGGAAGGAATATGGTATCCACATAAGTTGTCTGGTGTACGCAAACCGGATTACCGATGACACCACAATCACTTTCAAGGATCTGGTTGAGCGTATCATCTGCATTGTATGCCATCAAGAGTTCTCCTCCAAAACCTACAAATGCCAGGGGCATATTTGTGGTGGCGTCAAAGAATCCTACGGAGGCAGGATCATCAAACTGGGCATCAGCAGCCCCCAGTAGACAGTCTCTTCGAAGAGAAAGTCTGATCTCATACTGATTATTACCTAGGCACCTGTAAGTCAGATTTCCACCTACGATATGCGTTGCATTCGCATCTGGAGCCGACAATACCAGCAAGCTGCACATAATAAAAATCATGCGTAAAGCCATGCTGCCGTTTTTCATAATATTAGGGATATACAATTTCATGTCGGTTAATACTTTACTTCAACAATTTCAACACGGCGTTCTTCGGATGCTTCAGGACTATATATGGAAAGCCTTACATTTTTGCGATCATCACTGATATGCTTCGGTGCAGTTTCTTCTCCAAAAGACTTTTCAGCTACGACCAGATCTCCTGATTCCATATATTTCCAAAGGATACCATTTCTGAAGACTTTAAATTCATTTTGTATACTCGATATCCTGCGCTTTCCTAACCTCAGGTTATACTCATTGGAAGCCAGTGGACTAGCATATCCTTTCAGATAGATAGTGATTTGTTGTCCATCACGAAGATATTGTTCGAGAATGTGCATCAAGATTTCCAGTTCTCTTTTTCCTTTAGGGATGGAATCATTAAAGAAACCTTCTATAGATTTGACGGGAGCATCACGATTCTCCGGGGTAAAGCCATTTCCATATTCAGTGATAAATTTACCTCTGCGCGCGTTATAGGCATCGTACGTTTCAAGGTATCGGAGTTCTGTTCTATCTGCAGTACCTGGGCCCGGCTCGTCATTGTCGAAATATATCTTAGAGTATAAGAAAACTTCAATTTTATCCACTTCAAGGAAGAGGTCGATGATTAAGGTATCCGCATCAGGATTGTCTGACGTATTGAAGGTCCTTGCATCAGGCTTGTATCCCTTTTTGGTGCCTCCTACATTCACATTTTTATCCCTGTCAAGCGTATAAAAATACAGATTTGAAAGGTAATCTTCTCTGATATCAGGAACACCATCAGGTTGGACCGCCAACGTCACTTTCACACCTGCAAGTGGTTGTGGATTTAGGCCTTTATAGGTTTCGAAAGTTCTCACCAGAATCACACGATCTTTTAAAGGTGGTTTTTCAAAATGGTAAATATCAAAACAGCAAGCTTCATCTTCAGGAGAGAGGTACATCGAACCCAAACGGTTTGAAGAAAAATATCCTTCCATCCCATCTTGGGATAAACTATAGAATGCATCATCCAGGCTACTATTGATCGGAGAGCCCATGTTGACCAATGTATCCCAGACACCATTCTGATATTTGACGCTATAGATATCGTGACCACCAAAGCCCAAATAGCCTGTGGAGCTCAGATACAATGTTTTAGATTTTCTGTGGTAAAATGGAGACATATCATTCTCTGCTGAATTGATGTCAATGAGGTTTTCCGGTGCAGTGAAATTGTCCTGTCCTGCGACATAACAAAACCAGATATCAAGCTTACCTGCTCCCCCGGGCCGATCAGAAACAAAATAAAGCACTTCCCTATCTGACTGAGGATCATAACCCACATGAGGTTGTGTGCTTGTATACCCTGCAGCATTGATTGGTTCCGGTAATTTCTGAGCGAGTCCGAATTCACCTTCAATAATATCCCTGTAGTAAATGTCACATCGAATGTCTATACCGTTGAGATAATCACAGAGGGTATAAAAAACTCGATCCTTTTTGTGATTAAAAGCGGTATGAGCTGTATGAAAAATGGAATCATTTAAAATCGTATCCAAGACCCCGGTGGATTCATCTACACTTATAAGTATTTTAGCATAGGGTTTTGCCGGTAGTGCCTCATCATCCGGTCTTAAAAATCGAAGTGAACTATAGTACAATAGACTATCCTCATTGGTGGCACCAAACTCAGAAAACGAAGTATTGACTTCAGCACCGAGGTGTTCAATTTTTAGTAAAGTGTCCTTATTGGCCAATTCTTTTAAAGCCCATGTGCATATTGAAATGTGTTTCTCAGCGTTTGCCGTAAGAACGCTGTCTTCAGCGCTATGTTCTGAAACATATATCTGGTATAGGTCAAGCGCTTCCTGGTATTTTCCAAGGCGTTCTTTTACAAATCCTAACCAGTAACTCGTAGCCGGGTAATCACTGGCATTTGCGCTGCTGTCGACTTCGCTATAATACTTCTCCGCCATGGTAAATGCTGCGTAATGGCGCGCAGCTTCAGCGAGATTGTAAGTATACAAGGTATTTTTCGGCTCGATTTCATGAGCAATGCGCAAGAAATTGTAAGCCGAATAATAGTCCTTCTTATCGAAAGCCTCCTGTGCGCTCTTGACGTAGGCATTCAGGGTCTGCCCTTTAGCCATGCTAAAGAGTGCTGTCGTGAAGAAGATGATAAGTATATTTTGAAGCTTCATTTTTACAGTAGTTAATGATTGAGGCAGATCAGAATATGGTACAGACCTTTGTTTGTTTGAGTGGACATAATTTCTTATACGTATACGTCAGAAAGAATTCAGGCCCCCCTTTACCATCCGTAGCAGCATCAAAAGCAGAAGTATTTATATCATAACTGAATCCACCTTTCCAGCCATCATACCCAAGGGCAAACATCGGAATCAGCGCATCATTGAGTCGGACAGCCGCTCCAAGGTGAAGCTCGATCTCGCGGGCTTTTCTATTGCTGAGATGAATGATAACGCCTCCACCTAAGACTGTCTCAGCATAAGGTCCCTGATCCTGGTAAATTCCGTTAGCGTACAGATCAATGATATCTGCCAGTTTCAATATCCCCATCCCATAAAAGGAAAGGCGGATAGGTAACTTAATGTTAGAATTGTCGTAAAAGCTGTATCCGGGTTGATTGAGGTGAAAAGCACCAACACCTGCATCAAGTTTTGTGCGATCTGCTCCCTGTAGGCGAACATTCGCACCTAATCCCATATCGAGGAAGGTAAAACTGGTTTTATCAAACGATTCGCCTGATGGTAAATCTGGATTAAAAATGGTTCCATCCCATTGGTTATCCCACCGTAGATCACTTTGACTAAAAGATCGTTGACCCAATCCCACATAAGCACCACCTCCAATAAAAAAACTTTTTGTCAGCGGTAAAGTATAGGATCCATTGATGCTAAGACTAGCCAGACTAAGCCTGGAATCCCCGGATTGATCATAATTGAATAAGACTCCTCCGGAGAAAAAGCCCCCTTCATCATAACAGTCCCTGAATTTCATGTCATAGCTACCTGAAAAAGTCAGATAATCGACCGGGACAGCAAAATATTGCTGTTTATGAACCAGGGCAACCTGTTTGTCCCCGTTAAACATACCCGTCAGGGCCGGACTAACCTGTAGCCGATCAAATTGGTACTGTGACAAATGCACGTCTTGGGCTGTAATGCCAGAGATGGACAGCAGGCAAAAAATTACCCCTGTGATGGATATGTTCATGTTCATGTCAGATTCACGGGTTTGAAATAAATATAAAATTATATATCTAAATCACTTATTTATAGCACTATATATCGCAGATTACATTACGTAATCCACGACAATCAAATACAGCAAAAACTGTACTCAATATTTCATTTGTTCTGATAAGGGGGAGAGAGTAGTTGGTAAAGAAGGGACCTGAGTGAACGTATAGAGGGATGATCCGTTGGAAAGATAATATATTTTTTAACAAATCAAATTTTTTGAGAAAGTTTTTGACTAGAAATGTAATTGCTGGCAGGACCTTTCCAGTTTTGTACCTTTCACGATATGATTATACTCAATGAAGCCCAGATCAAAGCCTGGGATGCTTATACCATTGCGAAAGGAATAAGTTCTCTGGCCCTAATGGAGCAGGCAGCTATTGCTGTCACAGACAAACTAGACCTCCTCCTTGGGGAAGAAGACCAGGAGGTCCTCATCATTTGTGGTAATGGCAACAATGGGGCTGATGGCTTGGCCATAGCCCGTCTACTACTGGACATGGATTACATCGTAGACGTATACGTGAACCTTGAAGGAGAACATACCCAGGAATGGAAAGCCAATTATGAGCGCCTGATGGCAAGCGATCCGGAACAACTGGAAATCCATACGACCTGGAACCCGGAAGAAATTGAGTTAAGCCCGTCAGGAACGATCATAGATGCCATGTTGGGCACAGGACTGACAAGGCCCCTAAGCGGCCTTTGGCTTGACATCACTAACTGGGTGAATGAACAGAGCAATCTGACCGTGGCCATTGATATGCCATCAGGATTATATGTGGACCGTGCACCGGATGGTGAAGTCGTCTACGCAGACCTGGTGCTCACCTTTCAATGTCAGCGACTTGCCTTTATGATGCCGGAAAGTGAACCTCATTTTGGCGAAGTGCTGGTGTGCAATATTGGTTTGTCAGATACCTTCTTGCTGGAGCATGACATCAGAAACTTCGAGCTTACCTATTATTATCTTCTTCCTTTTTTAATCGACCGTAATCGATTTAGTCATAAAGGAGATTATGGCCATGGTTTCTTGATTGCCGGAAGTTTAGGAAAAGCCGGTGCTGCCGTACTTGCTTCAGGAGCTGCCTTGAGATCGGGGTTAGGTTTGCTGACAGTCCATGTACCGGAAATAATGTATTCCATCCTTCAGGCTGCTGTACCTGAAGCGATGGTTATCCTTGACAAACATCCTCATCACTTGTCAGAATGCCAGATTCCAGAAAGGATCGCTGCTATTGGAATTGGTCCTGGCCTGGGAAAAGATCAGGATACGATCAATGCGCTTGCTATCCTATTAGCCGCCAAACATAATATTCCCATGGTCCTGGATGCTGATGCTCTCAATATCCTTGCCCTCCGAAAAGATTTGCTGGATCAAGTGCCAGCGGGTAGCATTATTACTCCTCATCCTGGTGAATTTGACCGATTGTTCGGGGAACAGGATGATCACTATAGCCGGTTTGCCACAGCTCAGCGTGAAGCACAACAAAGAAAAATTAATATTGTACTGAAAGGCGGCGTCACTATCGTCTGTCAATCTAACGGGGTAAGTTTTTTCAACACACGAGGAAATCCAGGTATGGCTACAGCAGGCAGCGGTGATATACTGACCGGGGTTATTCTTGGTCTGCTCAGTCAGGGATACTCCTCTGACTATGCTTCACTGCTTGGTGTTTATATACACGCCACTGCAGGTGATCTTGCGGCAGAAGATCAAGGATATGAATCTTTAATTGCTTCTGATATTGTTGAATACCTAGGCGAGTCCTTTGAAGAATTGCGACATCGGGAACCAGCCATTGATGAGGAGGAAGAAAAGAATGGCTAAAATCGTCGTACTCACCGGAGCAGGAATAAGTGCTGAAAGTGGTATTAGCACCTTCAGGGATGCAGGCGGACTTTGGGAAGGGTATAAAGTAGAGGATGTCGCCACACCAGAAGCATGGCATCGGCAACCTGAAATCGTCCTTGAATTTTACAATGAGCGTCGAAAGCAATTGCTTAATGTTTCACCTAATAAAGCGCATCTGGATCTGGCAACTTTAGATAAAGATCATGATGTCGTGATCATTACACAAAATGTCGATGACCTTCATGAACGTGCTGGCAGCAAGAACGTCTTTCATCTCCATGGTGAATTACTCAAAGCACGGAGTACCGGAAGAGATGATCTGATCTATGATTGCCGCGCGAATATCCATCTGGGTGATCTGTGTGAAAAAGGATTTCAATTGCGACCTCATATCGTGTGGTTTGGAGAAATGGTCCCCATGCTGGAGAAAGCCATTAAAGAAATGACTGATGCACAAATTGTCCTTGTCATCGGAAGCAGCATGCAGGTGTACCCTGCAGCAAGTCTTGTTGCTTACGCACCTCAGCACGCTGAAATTTACTACATAGATCCAAACCCACAAATAAACTATGAACTAAGTCGTCGTCCCGGTTTGAAAGTATTACCAAAGCTAGCGTCTGCCGGTGTAGCAGAGATAATCAGTGAATTAAGTAAGCGTGAAAAATGAAAGGGTTGATATGCAATTGAACCCCCTGCTGAATGATTGGTTTTTAGTTTAATTTAATTATTTAGGCATGTCAATCTGTTTAAACAATGGCCAATCCAATGTCCCAATAAAGGCTTTATAAGCCATCCATTCGTCAACTATAAAATCATTGACGGCTTTCACGTTTTTTTCCACTTCAACCTTTGTTTGCGAAAGCATTTCCTTTGCATTTGTCCCGGGCTCGCCAAGCGACGTATTCAGGTAACTGCCAGTGGTGCCAAGATATCGACCAATATTATAAGGCTCCATGACTATTCCCTTTTCATCCTCCGGCCCCATAAAGCCCTTTTCAAGTTCACCTACTTTTTTCAACAATTCCTTTGACTTATCTTTTATTTTCGTCTTTGTACTATCTGATGCATTGATAACTATTGATTCAATCATTTGCACATCCTTCCGGACATCCTGGAGCGCTGAGAAAGCAATTTGCGCGCGATCAGCTTCTGCATACAATTCTAGAATCATTGCATTTCTTGCTTCCAAATCTGCTGCCGTAATATTCAATCTTGGATCCAACCTTACCTGAACATCTGTTGAATCACGGTGGCCATTATACAGACCCACCATTTTATAACGTCCAGGCAAAACAAACTGGCCGGAAGGATCATCTGCATCTTTCGATGGCTCACTTCGTGAAGGATATCTGACTCCTTTCTCCCGTAAATCCCAATTAACTGTATTCCAACCTTCTTTAATTTTACGATTTATATAGCGTATGGTGTCATCATTTTGATCAAGGATATATATTTTTAGTAAATCTTTTTCCTTGAGCTTTTCCTTTAATTTTGTGGAGTCCGTAACTACAGTATCTGTGCGCACTATTTCGGCCTTAGGCTCTTCCTTCTTTTTTGATTTCACCTGCTCAGAAATATCCTTTGTATAGATAGTGGTATCTTTTTTTATGGCAGGCTTATTATAGACCATCACATTGGCACCGCCATTCCGATTAGCCCCTTTAAATTCTGCATCCGCTGTAAATCGTATTCCGTCAACGCTGCGGTATTGAGCTTGCGTTGATTCAGCAACAGGGAAAAGCGAAAATGATT